>JAOUFP010000176.1 GCA_029858145.1 Nitrospirota bacterium
CGACGATATGATCTTACTGAACGCGGAGAAGGTACTCCGACTGCCCCACTGATCGTCAAACCATACATGAAAATCAGGAGGATGAAACATGCCTTCAATAGAAATGTGAAAGAGAGAAATCGGTGTGAAACCTTAGCGCGCTTCCTGACTGCAAATGACCGGCTTCTCACGTAAATTAACCAAAAGGAGGTCTTATGCAAAGGGATTTTCATTACGACATTATTTTCGCACTGGCGAAGGAGGCCGGGTACACGGCCGCTCAGGCAAACATCATCGCCTATGCATCCCAGTATGTCGACGATAACACAGACCGGGAGTATGCAGTTGCTGACGCCTACGGTGAATTCTATGTGGGTTTTCCTGAAAAGATAGGAACGTCTGGTGACCTTTTTTTACCCATTATTACCCAGGCAGCCGACATCACGGCATTTAAGCTCGCAATACAGAGGTATGTGTACGCGCCGTTTCATTTTTTGCCGGGCGACAACAACACGGAGATTAATGGGAAGAAGAATCCACTCTGCACAACCAGGGGTTGCAGGAATGCCGTGGACCTCTTAACCGGCGCCCTGAAGAGCAGGGATCTTTACGGGACGGGGGTCGCCCTTCATGTCTACGCCGACACCTGGGCGCATGAGCGGTTCAGCGCATTCCATGAGGACTGGAACAGGGTATACAAAGCGAGCCTTTTTAAAGGCCTGCCGCCGAACATCGGACATGCAGAGGTTTACCATAAGCCTGACGAGATTTCCGGTGTGTGGGTTGACAAGAGATTCAGCAGCCAAAAAATAGACAACAGAGAACGCGCCATGCTTGCGTCTGAAAAGATTTTTGGGTTTCTCAGGAAGGGCAAGGCGACCTGGAACGATGTGAAAGGCGCGATTGAGAAGATCATGAGCGCCGATGACCTCTCATCAAGGGTAAAATTGATCAGGGATATGTATCCACAGATTGAAAATTACGATCAGGACAGATGGATAAACGAGGCATTGCTGTTCGGCAGGAACGCCTTGGAAATACCTGAGCCTGATGTAGTCTCGGGAACTGGACCAACAAGGCCCCGATTTGTGGAAATCAAAATCAGGGACTCCAATGCCCATTGGTTCAGGTTCCAGGCAGCGGCAAAGAAACATCTTGCAGGGGTACTCAGTTCAGTTCGGACTCTTTAACGGGTAAAGAGAACAGTATTGAGCAAAACAGGAAAATTGACGCTATCTGATTGAACGCCCGCGCGTCCCTGTACTCGGGATGTGAAGAGCAAATAGAGAAACAGAAGAAATCGGCATGCTTCTGATAGACAGGTATTTTTTTCGCAGGCGAATATGAGGATGATATGTAGTGATCTTCTTTACGCCTTAAGGAGACCTTTTTGAGCATTCGCTTCTGATACAGATTTGGACTGCATCGATCGCACTCTTTATTATAAAAGGGAAAATTAATTTTGAAAATATCCCGGAGCAGCATATAATAGACACAGGCCGTAGTGAAAAAAAAGTCAGGATAATATGATGAAAATAAAACGGAAAAATATTTCATTATTGTATGGGCGGAAGTTGTGAAGTCTATTTATTTGCCCGTCAAAGGCCCTTCTTTTGTGAGTAATTTTTTTTATTCTTTTCTCCTGCATGCGGTTATCCTTTTGCTGATCCTGTCTATGCCGATTTACCGCGGCGGAGCAGGGTCTGGGTCATCCGGGGAATATTCCATTTTTTTGAGCAGTGAAGAATCCGCTGTAACAGGAGGGGCACCGCGAAGAGCTGTTGCGGCTGAACCGGAAATGACGGCGGAGACGAAGGGACGGTCAACGGAAACCGCTGGTGATTATGCAGGAAAGACTGCTCCTGTGGTGGATAAGGAAACAGCAGCTTTGTCACAGCCGGATGGGAAACTTGCCGAAGCGCCGGCATTGAAAGAGCCTCCTCCTGAAGCATCGCCTGACAGGATTGATGCCAGTCCTGTTCCCGAAGGAAAAGAAGAAAAGCGTGAAGCTCAGGAGAACGGGAAAATAGCCCAGCCGGCTTCCCCAGGTGAAGAAGAAAAGGGGCAAAGGGCAGACACGCCTGATAACCTGACGTTGACAGCCGTGGAGGATCCGGGGGAAATAAAGGGTGCGGAACCGGTCGGGATGAAGGAACCGGGGAAGATGAAGGATGTTTCGAATGGACAAGCGCCGTTGGCAAAAGATAACAAGGCAATGATGACCGCTGAAGTTCGGCAAAGTGAGAAGGCGGAAGATCCGGCCAAGAAAGAAATGCCTGTTCCTGCCATTAAACAGAAGGAACCGGTAAAAGAAGAGAAGGCTCTTGAAAAGCAGTCTCCGGGTAAACCCGGGGGGGAGAGACATAATGACCTGAAACAGAAAGCTGAGGTGAATCGCCCCTTGACGCTGCCCGAGGTGCGTCAGGCAATAAAGGAGGTTCCTGCCCCTCCGGCACAGAAAGCGATAAGTCCGCGGCAGACTGATGTCATTGCGGCGGCAGAGCCAAATCTTCCGGTTCCCGAGGAATTTGCCCTGCCGGACCTGCCTGCTGCGCAGGGCGTTACGTCTGTAATGACCTTGGCAATCCCCCCGGAGAAGGCTGCTCCGCAGGTAATTGAAATAGACAAGGCAGTCAGTCCTCCGGTGGTGCAGGCCAAAAGCATTGAAAAGAATGATGATCCGAAAGCGGACCTGGTGTTGGCGAAGCAGGATGCAGAAAAAGAAGGGAAGGATGTGCAGCTGAAATCCGTTGCTAAGACCGGAGAATCTCTATTGAAAAGGAATGGTGAGTCAGGAGAAGCCGAAGAGGGCCTGCTAAAGGAGAAAGGAGCAAGCCTGCATAAAAAGGATCAATCTCTTGTCTCAGGGAATGAAAAAATGTCTGCAGTAAAAGCTTCTGACACGGTCGTTTCTGATACACCGGCATCATCAATCCCGGGGTCTTCCGGAAAAGAGAAGGAATCAGGTCAAAAGAAGAATGCGGGTGGGAATAAGGCTGCTGTGAGCGACGCAACTCAGACAGGTGAATCAGGCGGGACTCACAAAGGCCGATCGAAGAAGGCCCGGGGAGTGACGGCAAAAGTCCTCGAAGCCGGATCACAGAAAACCGGTACGGCGCTGTCGGCGCATGGCGGGGAAAATGACTCCTCTCTGCGGTTGGGAGAAAGCGAAAGTGGCAGAAACCGTGCAACCCTGCAACTGGGAGGCAGGCTCCCCGGGCAGTCAGAGGCTGAGATGGGGGGGGTAGCGGCAGGTTCACCTTTGGCAGGAGCTGAAAACAGACTTCTTATTCCACGTGCAGCGGGGCAGGGCCATGGGGAGGCCGAAGGCCGCGGTCCTGACACCCTGAGCCTTGCACAGTCAGCAAAGGACAGGACAACAGGACCTGAACCGGTGGTGCTTGCTGATTTGGAAGAAGCTGAAAAGAAAATGATAGGAGTGCCGGTATCAGAAGCGCTCATTCAGAAAGACATACGGATAGAGGTTTTATTGGAGGCTGCTGATATGCCATTTGTTCTGACACGGCTGGTGAAGAAACCCCACGACGAACAGCGCAGGAGAAGGGATAGGGAAAAACAGGAAACGGTCGAAGGAACAATTGAGACAACAACCGCGAAAGACCAGGACAAAACTGAAGCGAAACGCCTGTTTGCGGTTATTAAGGCAGAAAAAGCCGTCTATACGTTCGTTCTGGAAAACAGGGGGGATAAATCCTGTGCTGTTGATGTCAGCATCCGTCTCTATGAAGGAAGACAGAAAGAGCGGTTCAAGGAGTATAAAAAAAGGGAAATATCGCCGGGAGGCATGGTGAAGTTCAAATTTATAATGCCTGAAGCCTTTTTCTGGGATGATGATGACCGCTTTTCCGGAAGCGCAGAGGATTCCAGAACGGTTACAAAATTTCATTATGAATCGGGGCTTATATGGAAAGAGGAAAAGGGGTATTAATCAGAAAAGGGCACTTCACCGGGGAAGCGGAGGAAGAAGAGGAAGTTTCGGTTGAAAACGGGTATGCCGAAATAGTGAAGCCCGGGTCTTTATTTTTCCCCCCGTATTGAGGCGGTCTTTGAATTCATCTGTCGGGGGCGGTTTTTGCGGGAGCAACTGCTCTTTTGCTGATTTTAAGGATTACAGCCTTCCTGACCGAATAATCGAGATCACCAGCCAGACGCCCAGGATAAAAGCGATTCCGAAGGCGGAAATGCCGAGCAGTGACATCCCGAAGATGCTGGGTCCTGCGCCTGTTGCATGCATGATGGCGGAACTCAGCAGAATCGCGCTGATGATCATGCTGAACGCTATCCTGTTGCTCGAGCGGTCCATATCCTTGATAAACCTGTCTAGTCCTATATGTGTCATTTTTATGCCTATATCGTCTTTGAGCACCTTCCGGATTACCTTCCTCACCTGTTTTGGGAAGATCATGGCAAAGCTGCTCAGTTCCATGGCATTTTTTCTTGCCTTGTCAAAGAGTTTTCCGGGCTTGAGGCGTTCCCTCAGGAGTTTCGATGCATAAGGCTCAGCTGCGGACAGGAAGTCGAAGTTGGGGTCAAGCTCTCTGCCAAGATTTTCGAGTATGAGCATGGCCTTGTTGACGAGGAGAAGATCGGAGGGGATCTTCATTTTGTGCTTGAGGGCAATGTGGGTAACGGTATCGATATAGGCAGCGAAATTGATCTCCTTCAGAGTCAGGCCATAGAGCGGTTCGAGAAAATCCGAAAGGTCGGCCTTGAACTCTTTCCTGAATTCATCTATGTCAACATGCTCAGGGACAAGGCCGAGTTCGAGGTACTGGTCAATGAGACCGTCGAAATCCTTGTTGATGAGCGCGAGGAATGTGCTCGCCAGAGTCTCGCGCAGTTCAGGAGAAACCCTGCCGACTATGCCGAAGTCCATGAAACCGATCCGGCCTGAAGGCATGGCAAAGATGTTTCCCGGATGAGGGTCGGCATGAAAGAAGCCGTCATCGAGGATTTGTTTGAAGTAGGCGTCGACTCCCGCTTTTGCGAGCCGTTTTCTGTCGAGACCCTGCCGAATGATGCTGCTGATATCATCAATCCTGACGCCTTCTATCCGCTCCATTATAATCATCCTGTCAGTCGTGTGTTCCTCGCAGATTTTAGGGATATAGATGTCAGGGCTTTGCTCAAAGTTTTTCCTGAACCTGTTGCAATTGCGTGCCTCTTCCAGAAAGTCGAGCTCTTTTCTTACCGTCCGCGAGAATTCCTCGACAATACCGGCGGGGTTGAAAAAAGAGCTTTCAGGGATATATTTTTCAAGGAGGTTGGCGGCATACATCAGAATGCCGATATCCGTCTCTATCTGTTCACGGATATGGGGACGCTGAACTTTGACGATGATGTCGCTGCCGTCAATGAGCTTCCCCCGGAATACCTGGGCAATCGAGGCAGCGGCAATCGGCGTACTGTCAAACTGCTCAAAGATCTCTTCAAGTTTTCTGCCGGTTTCTTCTTCGATGATGGCGATCGCTTCTTCCGTTGGAAAAGGCGGGACCCTGTCCTGCAGTTTTTTGAATTCATCGGCGTAACGCGTTGTGATCAGGTCAGGCCGCGAGGAGAGCAACTGAGCAAGTTTGATAAAGCTGGGGCCCAGCTCAGCAAAGGCCATCCTGAGCTGCTCGGGTGCTGTCGGGCCTTTTACCGGCGGCCATTGCCCGAAGGCCCTGATTCTTGTCCTGAAGGGGATGAACCTTCCAAGATGGATCTGGTCGATTACCTTGCCAAACCCGTATTTAAGAAATACATTAACGATCTGCCTTATTCTGTTGACACTTTTGTATGTCCGTCTAAGGCTGAGAAGGGTTAAAGGCATCTACCGGTCTTACTGACCTTCCCCTTTCGTTTCCTCCATTTTTTTCAGTCTTGCAGAAAGCATGTCGATCTGTTCGCGCAGTTTGGAAATTTCATCCTTTGAGGGAAGGCTCATTTTTTCAAGAGTCTTCTGTACAAGGTCATTCATGCTTTTTGAGATATCCTCGACATTCTTGTCCGCTTTTTCAGACCACTCTTTTACCAGCTTGGCACCCTGGGATTCACTGAGTTCGCCCTTCTTTACGAGATCATCGATGAATTCCCTGACTTTCTCCTGCACTCCAAATCCCGCAAGCATGGCGTTTCTTATGATGTCGAAAATGGCCATAATCCCTCCTTTTTTAGTGTCAGTGACAGTGGCAGTTTCAGAATATTCCTTTGCCTGACAAATGACCGACCCTGCCTACTGATGTTTGATTATATCGTATAATGAATCCAGTGCTTTGTCCAGTTTATCTACTTCTTTTGTTCCGCCCTGAGCGATATCGGGTTTGCCTCCGCCTCTCCCTCCTGCGGAAGCGGCCACACTTTTCAGCAGGTCCCCGGCCTTGTACTTTCCTGCAAGATCCTTTGTGACCATCGAAACCATCGCCGCCTGACCGTCCTTTACCGAGGCGAGCAGCAGGATTCCCGATCCCAGACCGTCTCTCACCTTGTCAGCCAGTTCCCTGAGGTCTTTTGAATCCATGCCGTCGATCCGGTA
>JAOUFP010000177.1 GCA_029858145.1 Nitrospirota bacterium
ATCGCGATCATCATCGCCGCTCTCATGGTGGTTCTCTCTCTCTGGAAGGTGAACATAACCCCGCTCCTCGCATCTGCCGGCATCGCGGGAGCTGCCGTCGCCTTTGCGGCAAAGGATACCATAGCCAACTTTTTCGGAGGGATAAGTGTATTCGTAGATAAGCCCTTTACTATAGGAGACTACATCGTCCTCGACAAAGGTGAAAGAGGGGAGGTAGTGGCGATAGGGGTAAGGAGTACACGCATCAAGACGAGAGACGATATTCAGATTACTATACCGAACTCAGTGATCGCGAACACCAAGATTATTAATGAAAGCGCCCCGGTACCGAACTTCAGGGTGCGTATCCCGGTCTCTGTCGCGTATGGCAGCGACATAGACCTCATAGAACGAATCCTCCTGGATATTGCGGCAGGAAATGAAAATGTGCTGCCCGAACCGTCACCTCGGGTGAGGTTCAGGGAGTTTGGGGAGTCTTCCCTTAATTTTGAACTTCTGTGCTGGGCAAAAGAACCGGCACTCAGGGGCCTTACTATACATCACTTGAACTCTGCGATTTACAAGAAGTTTAACGAGACAGGAATAAGAATACCCTTCCCGCAGAGGGACGTCCATTTGTATCAGCGCTAGCTTTTTCCCTGTGGTGTATCTGTTTTCAATAAGCCTGAAAAGGGCACGCACCCGCAGAAAACCGGAACACGGAGGAAAATCAGGGCGTACCGCCCCCGCTGGATTCCTGCTTCTGAGGTAATAACGGCAGGAAAACGAATCGCATTCTTTTTCCTGCCGGAAAACAGAAGGGTGACGCAATCTTTATGCAAAAATATTCGCCCTATGCTATTTTTCTATTTCCGCTTTTACTTCTTCCGGCTCTGCGGCGATTCCTTTTTTAAAACCCCTGATCGCTTCTCCAAGGCTCTTTCCGAGCCCCGGCAGTTTGCTGGGACCGAAGAAAAGAAGGCCGATAACCAGGACAACCATCATTTCAGGCAATCCAAGACCAAACATATTCATCCTCCTTTGCAGCGCATTAATAATCTATCGATGAACGGAAAACAGTAAAAATATTAGCATTCTGATGAGACTTTATCAATTATATTCTGTGTGCCCGGATTCTCTGCCTCAAAAGGCTCAAGGACGCCTTTCCTTGAAGGAGCGGAAAATTAAATATCCGGCGGCAGTGAAGATAATAAGCACTATTACGATATGTTCGATCCTGGTGATGTCCTTCTTTATGACATTCAAGCTGTTACCTCCGATATACCCCGCCCCTACCATGATAGAGATGGTCAATAGTGCGGAGAACGCGTCTGTGAGCAGAAATTTTAAGGTCGGCATCTTCATAACGCCTGAAACAATAAACAACTGGGCCCGCAACCCAACCACGTGTCTTCCGATAAGAATAAGCAACACCCCGAATTTGTTGAACCTATTCTCAATTATCTGAAGTTTTTCAGGAGAAATGATTTTTCTGAATTTTTTGTGGGCGACAACTTTCTTTCCGTATTTTTTCCCGAAAAAATACAGAATAAGATCAGCGGTCAGCAATCCGGCATATACGGCGATAATCGCGGGGAACGGACGTACCGCCTTCATGGAAATCAGGAAGCCGCACAGGATGAGTGTTGCATCTTCAGGGAAGGGAAAGCCTATTCCTCCGAGGATAAGCAGTATGAAAAGTCCCAAATAATGGAAATGTTCTATAAAAACGGGGAATCCGTTCATCTGTTCTCCTGCAGCTCAGAAATTCATCAAAAAGTATACAACTTCGGAGAAATTATGACACGGTTTTTACTTACCAAGACTGATATAATATATAATATGTACAATTTATAATTATTGCTGAGAAGAGAGATGAAGACATTCATAAAACTGTTTTTCCTGCTGTTGATAATTTTGGTGTCCGCAGAGGCCGGGGCCGATGATGAGAACTTCGAGAAGGCGTTTCAGCTGTTCAGGGAACAGGATTATAAAAATGCCGTTGTTTATCTCGAAAAATATGTTGCAGAGAGGCCCGATCCCGCCGCTTATTATATGCTCGGATATGCCAGTTATGAACTGAGGGATTTTGACGGTGCCCGGGAATACTTTGATGCCGCATACCTGATTGACCCTGATTTCAGCTACAGTAAGCTTCTTGAGCGTGCCGCTCATCCGGACGGAGATTTGAAGCTTATTCATGATGTGCTCGAAATATCAGGGGCGAGAGAGCAGATAAGCTATTATGCCGATGTGGTAGGAAGCGGCCTGCCGCGGCTGCAGACAAGTCTGAATGAACAGAAGATAAGGCAGGAACTGCTGAGGCTTATCAAGGAATCTTATCGATTTGATAAAATTTATCCATCTGTTATACAGGTATTCCAGGCACGGTTTCAGAAAGAACATCTTACGGCGGTGCTTTTATGGCTCAAAACGCCTGTCGGAAGGAAGATGACAGCGCTTGAAATCGCAGCGAACAAGCCTGGGTCGCTAAAAAAAATGGAGACCTTTGTCAGCGAATATCAGAGGATGGGGAAGGGAAGAAAAAAACTCCTGACACAACTGGAAAAGGCCATCAGTGCGACTGAGATGAATATCGAAGTGGTTTCCGCATCGCTGCTTGAGATGCTGAAGTCGATGCAGGCGCAGACTCCGGAGGGAAACAGGCTGAGTTCCGGACAAATTGAAGCCATTGTTGGAAGGATAAGGGATATGCCGCGGCAACAGTTGAAGAACAATGTAATGGTAATGCTGGCGTATACCTACAGAGAACTTACTGAGAAAGAACTGGAGACAGCGGTGCATTTTTATGAAACACCTGCCGGCAAATGGTTTGCTGACACCAGTATAAGAGCGATTACGTCAGCGATAGGAAAGGCGTCAGGGGAGATCGGTGAAGAGTTAGGAAAAGCCCTTGCCGCAAAAAATATACCTATATGAAAAACCGCGAACTGATCAAGAATCTGCTTTTTCGCGAATCATAATCTCATGAAAAAAGGCCCCCGGTATGTTTGAAATTGTGGAAAAAGTGCGGCTCGCGCATTCAGTGGCGCTTTTCAGGCTTAAGGCGCCGGCAATAGCTTCCAAACGGAAAGCAGGACAGTTCATAATGCTCCGCCTGAATGAATATGGTGAAAGGATACCGCTTACCATTGTTGATTCTGACCCGGAACAGGGGACGATTACCCTTATATCCCAGGAAATGGGAAAGACAACCAGCATGCTGGGCGCGCTTGACAAGGGAGCGAGTATTCTTGACGTTGTCGGTCCTCTGGGAAAACCGACCCATGTCGAAAACTTCGGCACCGCCGTATGCATCGGCGGGGGGATTGGCACTGCGCCGGTCTATCCGATAACGGCGGCATTGAAGAACGCGGGCAATAAAGTCCTTTCGGTAATAGGTGCACGGACAAAAGGACTGCTGATACTCGAAGACGAGATGCGGAAGGTAAGCGATGAACTGTTTGTGACAACCGACGACGGCAGTTACAAACACCACGGTTTCGTAACGCAGATACTCCAGAACCTCATTGAAGAGCAGACCAAAATCAATGTCGTCTTCGCCATCGGGCCTCTTTCGATGATGCGCGCGGTCTGCAATCTGACGCGGCAGCATGGATTGCCTACGATTGTAAGCCTCAATCCGATCATGGTCGACGGCACCGGCATGTGCGGTTCGTGCCGGGTTACTGTTGGCGGAAAAAATATGTTTGCCTGTGTGGACGGACCTGAATTCAACGGGCATGAGGTTGATTTTGACGAATTGATAAGAAGAAACAGAAGTTATTTCAAAGAGGAAAAGATGGCAATGGAGGAACTCACCTATCATGAAGGCCCCAGATGCTACGAGAGGTAACTTTGAAGCCCCTTGCTGATAAGAGCGCGCGAATGAAGATCCCCAGGCAGGATATGCCCGAGCAGGACCCTCTGGAGCGGATAACGAATTTTCGCGAAGTTCCGTTTGGGTATACGGAAGAGCTTGCGATGAAAGAGGCAACCCGCTGCCTGCAGTGCAAGGACCCGCAGTGTGTTGCGGGCTGTCCTGTCAATATTAATATCCCCTGGTTTGTCAGGCTTGTCGCGGAAGGTAAATTTATTGAAGCGGCATGGAAGATCAGGGAGACCAATCTGCTTCCCGCCGTATGTGGAAGGGTATGCCGTCAGGAAGACCAGTGTGAAAAGTTCTGCATAAGAGGGAAGAAAGGCAAGGCAGTGGCGATAGGGGCATTGGAACGGTTTGTTGCCGACTATGAACGGGAGAAGGGCGATGTCCCGATTCCCGAGATCCCCGCCTGGACAGGGAAAAAGGTCGCTGTCGTCGGTTCAGGACCCGCAGGGCTGACCGCGGCAGGCGATCTGGTCAAGAGAGGGCACAGGGTAACGATTTTCGAGGCGCTTCACGTGCCAGGCGGTGTCCTGATGTACGGGATTCCCGAGTTCAGGCTACCCAAGAAGATTGTGAAAGCAGAGATAGAATATCTGAAAAGGATGGGGGTTGAGTTCGAGTTCAACGCGGTAATAGGAAAGCTTTTCACTGTCGATGACTTGTTTGCTGAAGGGTACGATGCGGTCTTTATCGGGACAGGCGCCGGGCTTCCCATCTTTATGAATATTCCCGGAGAAAACCTTGTCGGGGTTTACTCCTCGAATGAGTATCTTACTCGTGTAAACCTGATGCGGGCCTATCGCTTTCCCGAATATGATACCCCTGTCTTAAGGGGCAGAAAAGTCATTGTAGTGGGCGGAGGCAATACTGCCCTGGACGCTTCAAGGACAGCCAGAAGGCTCTGCTATGAAGATGTGACAGTCGTCTACCGGCGTTCAAGGGAGGAGATGCCGGCGCGCAGGGAGGAGATAAAACATGCTGAGGAGGAGGGGGTGAAATTTCTTTTTCTTACCGCTCCGACGAGATACCTGGGCGATCGTGAAGGGAGGCTGGTAAGAGCGGAACTGGTGAGAATGGAGCTTTCCGGCCCCGACGAGTCCGGGCGAAGAAGGCCGTTGCCTGCAGCCGGTTCTGAATTTCAGATAGACGCGGACATTGTAATCGTTGCCGTCGGTAATCTTATCAATCCGATTATCCCCCTTTCGAGCCCTGATATCCGGGTAAACAGATGCGGCAATATAATCGTCGAACCTTCCACGGAAAAGACTTCAAAAAAAGGGGTATTTGCGGGCGGCGACATTGTCCGGGGCGGGGCAACCGTCATCCTCGCCATGGGGGACGGGAGAAGGGCGGCATATAACATTCATGAATATCTGACAGACAATAAAGGCTGATGAAATCCTATTTTTCTTTCTGATTTTCTTTCTGATTTTCTTTCTGACTGAAAAAAGAGTCCCTCTTCTGCAATGCAAATCCGTATTCTGTCACTTTCTCGTATTCATCGCTTCTTTTTTTCAGCTCTTTGACCCAGTTACTGCCTGTCTTTTCCGTTTCCCTTTGCACGAAGGTTTCCACGGTCTTCTGGATGTCGATATCATCAGAATAATCGAAGATCACATACCCAAGGTCTTTAAACTTCCCGATCAACTCCTTCTGCGCCTCGCTGTCGCGGAGGATCTTCGCGTGGTCATGCTCATATTCCACGAGCCTGAGGTAATAGTTTTTCCACAGGGTCTTCTCTGCGGGATTCAACACCGTATCATCGATCAGGGTAGGCAGTGTTATCTTAATATAAAAGGTTATGTTGATGTCGTAAATCTCCGCTAAAGCGTGCACTGTCTTCTCTTCTTCGTCAATTCCGTAGGAATAGGCGAGTTTGTATTCCCAGCCTATTGTCCATTCAGACCGGGAAGGAAGCCGTTTTTTATCCTTAAGATCAACGGGGCTGTTTTCCTCTGCCGACCGGACGATTTCAGAGAAGGTCTTTCCGAAGACGGGGTAGAATTCATAACGGATATCTTTTTGGAGTTCTATTCCTTCCGGAACGGAGTATCTCTGAATTCCGCAGGGCAGGCTGTTTTCAGTCCCCCAGCGGCCTGCTGAGAGTGGATTTCCTTCGCTGTCGAAATGCTGGGAAATCTCGGCGCATGAAGCGTTGCCGTAAAGCATGATGCCGGCAAGAAAAAGAGGGATAAAATATCGGAGGTTCATTTTTTTACTATACAATGCTTTCAGGCTTAAAGCAAATACGGCTAAATTTACCCCTGATCTGGTAAAATACCCATGGAGATATTCCAGCAGGGATATGGAACAATTATATAAAATAAAGATTCCTGAATTTGAAGGCCCCCTTGACCTCCTTTTGCATCTCATCCGGGAGAACAAGGTTGATATTTATGATATCCCGATATCCCTTATTACGGGTCAGTACCTCCGGTACATTGAGATCATGAAGGAACTCGATCTTGAGATAGCCGGAGAATTTCTCGTCATGGCTGCTACCCTCATACAGATAAAGTCGAGGATGCTCCTGCCCCCTGATGAAGAGGCTGCTGCGGAGGAGGTGGAAGACCCGAGGCTTGAGTTGGTGCAGCGGCTGCTCGAATACCAGGCGTATAACGAAGCGGCC
>JAOUFP010000178.1 GCA_029858145.1 Nitrospirota bacterium
CGAAGCATGGAAGCTGCCGATAAAGACGAACTATCTCCTCATACTGGGGTTCTTTACACTGCTCATTATTTTTACGGCGTTATGGGTCGCCCTCAGGGTGTCCAGAGGCATAACGGACCCGATTCAGGAATTGGCGTTTGCCACGGAGCAGGTCGCAGGGGGAAACCTTGACATGAAGATATCTGTCAGCAGGGACGATGAAATAGGGCTTCTGGTGAATTCATTCAATAACATGGTGAGGGAACTGAAAGAGAGCAAGGAGTCTCTCCACAGCGCGTGGCTTAAATCAGAGCAGAGCAGGCTTATCATAGAAAACATAATCAAGAATATTAATTCCGGCGTCATATATCTTGATACCGAAGGGCATATCCTTACGATCAACAATGCCGGCTGCAAGATACTGGCTGTAACGCAGGAAGAGATCATAAACAGGAATTATTCGGTCCTTCTTTCGATACTGAAGTCTGATGAACTGAAGAGCGTCGTCAAAAATATAAGAGTGCGCGATTATAAGGGCATTGAAAGAGAACTCAGGGTGACCATAGGGGACAGGCTGAGGCTTTTGAGAATATTTATAACAACCCTGGGAGAGGCCGAGAATTTTCTCGGCACGTTAGTCGTCTTCGATGATCTTACCGAGGTGGCACGGGCGGAAAAGGCCCTCGCCTGGCAGGAGGTGGCCAGGAGAATGGCGCATGAGATCAAAAATCCGCTGACGCCCATACAGCTTTCCACCGAGCATATGATCAAGAAATGGAGAAACGGCGACGAGGATTTCAACAAGATATTTGAACGCTCCACAAAGGCGATCATCAAAGAGGTGGAGAGCCTCAAAAATCTCGTCAATGATTTCTCCCGGTTCGGCAAGATGCCAGAGATCAAGAAGGGCCCTGTCATGATATCGGCCGTTGTCGATGAGGTGATCGACCTTTATAAAGACTATAAGGATGTCCGGATTGTGCTGTCGCTCAAGGGGGAAGAGACCCCTGTTGAATTGGACGCGGAGCAGTTTAAAAGGGTCATGATCAACCTCGTCGGAAATGCCATACAGGCGATGCAGAACAGGGGGAAGGTTGAGGTGGGCGTTGAGCATGATACGCGGTCCAACAGGGTGCTCATCGATATCGCCGACAACGGGCCCGGGATTCGTGACGAGGACAAGGAAAAATTGTTTCTCCCGTATTTTTCGACCAAAAAAGACGGGACCGGGCTCGGTCTGGCAATAGCCAGCAAGGTTGTGACAGAACACAGAGGATATATTAAAATAAGGGATAATTCTCCCCGGGGCACGATTTTCAGCATAGAACTGCCAATAAAGGAAGGGTAAAGGTGAGATGTCAAAAGCGCTCGTGATGATAGTGGATGATGAGGAAGGCATACGGGAGACCCTCTCCGGCATACTGGAAGATGAAGGGTATGAGGTCATAACCGCGTCTTCCGGGGAAGAGGCGGTAAGAAAGGCGAAAGACACTGTTCCTGACATCGTGCTTCTGGATGTCTGGCTTACAGGCATGGATGGAATTCAGACGCTGCAGGAACTTAAGGTGTCTCACCCGGATATGCCGGTAATCATAATTTCCGGACACGCCAATATCGAGATCGCGGTAAAGGCCACGAAAATGGGCGCATACGATCTTCTCGAGAAACCGTTATCCATAGAGAAGGTCCTGCTGGCGGTTGACAGGGCCCTCGAAAAAAAGAACCTCGAACTCGAAAACAGGATGCTTCGCGAAAATCTGCTCAGGAAATGCAGAATGGTTGGAGATTCGCCGAAGATGAAGCAGTTAAGGGAGCAGATAAAAATGGCTGCCCAGAGCAACAGCCGGGTGCTTATCCTCGGGGAGAGCGGCTCAGGAAAGGAACTGGTCGCGCAGATGCTTCATGAAAACAGTTTGAGGGCGGGCGGGCCTTTCGTGGAAGTAAACTGCGCAGCGATCCCCCAGGAACTGATCGAAAGCGAATTGTTCGGGCATGAAAAAGGCTCTTTTACCGGCGCCTTCGAGCGGAAAAAAGGGAAGTTTGAGCTGGCGCATAACGGGACGCTGTTTCTCGATGAAATAGGGGATATGTCTCTTCAGACTCAGGCAAAGGTGCTGAGAATAATAGAGACGCAGGAGTTCCAGCGGGTGGGGGGAAGCAAGAACATAAAGGTGGATGTGAGGATAATATCCGCTACGAACAAGGACCTTGCTGAAGAGGTGAAGGGAGGGAATTTCAGGGAAGACCTTTATTTCCGGCTGAACGTTATTCCGCTGAAGGTGCCTTCCCTGAAGGAGAGGGTGGATGATATCCCCGCACTGGTAGATCATTTCCTCGATCTTTTTGCCACGGAATACAGACAGCAGAAGAAAGAGATAACGGAAGAGGCGGTAAAGATGCTTCAGAAATATTCCTGGCCGGGCAATATACGGGAGCTGAAGAACGTGCTGGAGAGGCTTGTTATCATGACCCCTTCAAAGACGATTACCGGCGGCGATATCTTTATGCCGGAATCCACAGGTTCGGATTATTTTTCATTCAGTACACTCAAGGACGCCAGGGATGCGTTTGAGAGGGATTTCCTCATAAAGAAGCTTGATGAGAATGCCTGGAACATATCAAAGACAGCTGAAATGCTTGATATGGAAAGGAGCAACCTGCACCGGAAGATCAAGGCGTATGACATCAAGGTGCCGTAGGCGGTATAAATTATCTCTGACGTGTCTGTGCCGATGAGCGCCTGAGACACAAGCACATCTCTTTGCAGGACAAGATTCATGATCGTCTGCTGTCCTTCGAAATAAGGGGAAAGCTATTCCCCGATCTGGTGGAGCTTCATGAAATTTGTCTTTGCTGTTGTGGACAGGGGGGAGCTTGCGATAATGACGATCCTGTCGCCCGTCTTCACGATCTTTTCTGCGAGCAGGGCCCTTTCGACTTCTCTGAGCATCTGGTCGGTACTGGTGAGCGGCTTCATGTATTTCGGGGTAACACCCCAGTAGAGAGGCAACCTTGTCATGACAGCGTGATCGGAAGTAAAGGCGATGATGGGGACCCTCGGTCTGAACTTTGAAACAAGCCGTGCGGTAAAGCCTGAACGGGTGAATGCGACGAGGACCTTCGCGCCGATGTCATCCGACGCGTTGCACGCGGCATCAGCCAGGGCTTCGGCGTAGGAATTGCCGCGGTTATAACCTGCTGACGGTCTCTGTGTCTGCTCCGTATGACTGATGATCCTGTCCATCATCAGGAAAGCCTCGACCGGGTATTCTCCCGAGGCGGTCTCCGCAGACAGCATAAGCGCGTCAGTCCCGTCGATAACCGCGTTGGCAACATCCGTAGCCTCAGCCCTTGTCGGCCGGGGGTTTTCCTTCATGGATTCAAGCATCTGTGTCGCGGTAATGACGATCTTCCCCTTGTTGTTCGCTTTTTTGATCAGCGCCTTTTGAATCAGGGGCACTTCTTCAGGTGCCACCTCTACGCCGAGATCACCGCGGGCGATCATTATTCCGTCGGAAACATCGAGGATTTTATCAATATTCAGCAGCGCCTCGGGCTTTTCTATTTTCGCGATAACCGGGATGTTTTTGCCTCTCTGCCGCAAAAACTCTTTTACGGCGGTGATATCGCGCGCATCTCTGACAAAGGAGATCGCGACATAGTCGACCGCCATTTTGATTCCAAGCTCCAGGTCTTTCCGGTCTTTATCGGTGAACGATCTGTGGGATATCTTCATCCCGGGGAGATTTACGCCTTTTCTGTTTTTCAGGGTCCCGCCCGTGATGACCCTTGCAATGAGCGCCTCCCCGGATTTCCCGGTAACCCTGAGTTCCATGAGTCCGTCGTCAAGAAGTATCCGGTCTCCCTTTTTTGCGTCTTTCAGAAGCGCCGGATAAGAGACATAAATGGTGCTCCCGTTCCCGGTGCCTTCTCCGGGGCGGATATTCACGCTGCCGCCTTTCCTGAGTTCGGTCCCGCCGTTTTCGAAAAGGCCGACGCGTATTTTTATGCCCTGCAGATCCTGGAGTATGGAGACGGTCTTTTTGAATTTCCCGGACCCTTCGCGGATGAGCTTGATGGCTTCGCGATGAGCTTCGTGACTGCCATGGGAAAAGTTCAGGCGTGCAACATCCATCCCGCTTTTTATCAGATGAAAAAGAACCGTCCTGTTGACGGATGACGGACCGATCGTGCAGACGATTTTTGCCCTGCTCTCATTCATTAATTGCAGGTTCCCGCTTTTGTTTCCTGCTCATTGCCGGAAGCGTCTGACTGAAATGCGAAGGTCTTCTTATTCCAGGGAATATGCCGCTGCCAGTTTCCCCCTCGTTCCTTGTAATCTGAACGGTAATGCGCGCCGACACTCCCTTTTCGCGTGAGCGCAGCCTTTACGATGATTCTGGATACGGTGAGCATGTTTTTCAGTTCAAGTTCCTGCCGCGTAGCATAATGTTTTTTTATGAGGCCTTCCCATTGCAGGAGTTTCTCCATTGCTTCGCCCAGTGATACCCCGCACCGTATAATTCCTGCCCGCTCCCACATCAGTTTCCGCAAGGCCCTTCGGATTTCGTCACATTCACTCAGGGAAGAGATCTTCACGTCAAGGGCTGCGCGGTTCGCCGGGACAACAGAGGACCGCGACGCGGCACGGCCGGTTCGCGCGCCGTAAACCAGGCCCTCGAGCAGGCTGTTAGAAGCAAGCCTGTTGGCCCCGTGGACACCGGTGCAGGCTACTTCTCCCGCGGCGTAGAGTCCTTTGATGTCTGTTTCCCCCTCCAGATTCGTCTTTACTCCGCCCATGATGTAATGCGCGGCAGGGGTTACAGGGATAAGGTCTTCGGTGATATCGATGTCATATTTAAGGCAGGTGGCATGGATTCTCGGGAAGCGTTTCTTCACAAATTCTTTCCCCATGTGCCTGAGGTCAAGATACACGTGGTCGCCTCCGGTTTTTACCATTTCAGAAATGATCGCCCGTGACACGATATCCCTTGACGCGAGTTCGGCCAGAAGGTGATAGTCCTGCATAAATCTCTCTTTGTTCGCGTTCAGCAATACAGCCCCTTCCCCGCGCATCGATTCGCTGAGAAGAAAATGAGGGGCCGCCGGGTAATAAAGACTTGTCGGATGGAACTGGATAAACTCCATGTCCTCAAGCGTAGCACCTGCCCTGAAGGCGATCGCCATCCCGTCGCCTGTGGCCACCCGGGGGTTCGTTGTCCGTGAAAAAAGCTGTCCCGCGCCCCCTGTTGTCAATATAGTGGCTTTCGCAAAAAGAGCGGCGATCTTCCCGTCTTTCAGGACATACGCCCCGTGGCATTCGGAATTGTGCATGATAAGATCAATGGTAAAGGCAAACGGGTATTTCCGCACAGAGGGAAGGGAGCGGACCTTGGTGAGAAGCACCCTTTCCAGTTCCCTGCCGGTAGAATCTCCGTGGGAATGGAGGATCCTCCTCCGTGAGTGAGCGGCCTCGATGGTAAGGTGGAGCGATGTGCCCTCCCGGTCGAATTCAGCGCCCCACTCGATCAATTCTATTATTCTGTCAGGCCCCTCTTCGACGAGCGTCTTTACCGCGTCTTCCCTGCAGAGTCCGTCGCCTGCCTTAAGGGTGTCGTCGAAATGGATGCCGACCTGGTCCTCATCGCTCATAACTGCCGCGATACCCCCCTGGGCGTATTCCGTGCTGCTTTCAGAGGGGGTATCTTTGGTGACGACCAGAACGCTCCCGTACGGCGCAAGCTCTATAGCAGCCCGGAGGCCCGCTACGCCGCTGCCAATGATGAGGAAATCCACCATTTCTTTCTGCATACTGGAAGAATACAAGATGATATAGAGTAAATCAAGCTGCGCATTTTTTGAAATGTTGCGAAAAATTGCCGAAATCAATTAAAATGTAATATTAAAAATCAGGAGGAAAAACGTGAAAGCAGGAATTCATCCGGACTACAAGGAAGTAAAGGTTGTTTGTGCCTGCGGTGAGTCGTTCACCACAAGGTCCACAAGAGCCGATATACGCCTTGATATATGTTCCAAGTGCCATCCCTTCTTTACCGGTAAACAGAAGATCGTGGACGCCGAAGGAAGGGTCGAAAAGTTCAAGAAGAAATACGCGAAGAAATAGATTTACTTTACATTTATCGAAAGCAGGAAGCCATGCCGGTTTCCTGCTTTTTTCTGTGGAGAAAATAACGTGGCCGAGGGAAGAATGAAGAGCATAGGCGGACAGGCGGTCATCGAGGGTGTCATGATGAAGGCCCCCAAAAACTGGACCGTCGCGGTGCGGGACCAGAAAGGCGGTATCCACCTCAAAAAAGAGAAGCTGACGGAAATTCCGAGGTTTCTGAAACTGCCGGTTCTCAGGGGAGTGGTGGCGCTTTTTCACGCGCTGGCACTCGGCATAAAGGCGATAGAGTTTTCCGCAAGCAAGGCCTACGAAGAAGAGGAAGAGGAGAGTCTGGGCAAGTTTTCGATCGCAGTGACGATCATGGTGTCAATCCTG
>JAOUFP010000179.1 GCA_029858145.1 Nitrospirota bacterium
CTGATGAACTGGACCATATCCACGGCTACGGTCATCGTCCTTGTCCGCCTGGGTCTCGTGGACTCAGGCACCAGCCCTTCAAGGGCGCCCTCATGCCGATTGAGCTTCTGCCTCCACCGGCTGATCGCTTTCCTGTCTGCTCCAAAGGCTTCCTTTGCGGCCTTCTCCCCGTACCTGTCATGAAACTCCATGATCCGCAGCCGCTGCCGGGCAACTTCATCCATGCCAAATCTCCTGAGGCTTGAAAGTATCTTCTGATACCTCCTGTAGCCCCGTATCCTGCCAAATGTCGCGTATGCCCGTGCATAATGGTCCATTACTCCTTAACGCCGCGTATGTATCTGAACTTTTCCATTCACCGCGCGGAATTCAACTGTCTTCTGTCGCACGCTTTTTTGTCAGTTTTATTATACGCGTTCTCTTGTAATTCCATGGCGGGTGTTCCGGGGAATTACTGATTCGGCGTTTCAATATCCCTTTGCCTCGGAAAGTGCAGCACAATCCCCATCTCATTGACGGGAGGAGCCGGTACGCTTCTGTTTTTCATTTTCGTATTGAAAATAACACCTGAAACACGAATAATAGAAATGACGGCAGCAAAGTATTATTTGCACCAAGGAATCCTTTTATTTTACGAGAAAGAGGTGTTGCCCGATGAAGTGTCCCCGGTGCGGTGCGGACATAGCCGGCCAGAAGGTATGCGGAAATTGCGGCACAAATGGAGTTGATGACCGCATGGACATAGAAGTCCAATATAAAGACTTCAAGACCTCAGAGTTGCTCGAAATCCGCCAAATAAAGCACCCTGCTCCGCCATTTGAGGAGACAAATGCTGAAGGCGAGCAGACGGAAATCTTTCACCGGGCAAAAAAAAGATCCTTCCCCGTTCTTGCAATTGCCTTGCTGATCCTTGCGCTTATTACAGGCGCATTCTTTGTCATCCGCTACCTGGCACTGCCGTAAAGATATATCCTGCGCTGCCTGGTCAGAAGCTCTTC
Organism: Nitrospirota bacterium; assembly: GCA_029858145.1. GTDB lineage: Bacteria > Nitrospirota > Thermodesulfovibrionia > Thermodesulfovibrionales > UBA6898 > JAOUFP01. The sequence goes on from JAOUFP010000179.1 coordinate 999, forward strand.
CAGATGCCAATCCCGAAGTGGACAGGGAATTCCCCTCTTTGTTTTATCGGGTGCAGTTCATTTCCTTTTATCAGGGGATAGGAATACTGCGCCTCACCGAGGGGCTGGACTTTCCTTCCCAGGACCTCTCCGGCAACTGTTATTTCACGGCCTGACGAATATATGGCGGTATCGATACGGCCTTCAATAAAGACAAGAAACCTTCCGAAAGACGTGTCCCTGTCTTCGGGCCTTCCCGTCGAATCGAGCGGATTCTGAACAACTTCTATGTATGAGCCTTCGCCCCTTGTCTCCGTGCCGGCAATAAAACCACCAAGGATGACAATCTTTCCCATGTATGCATCCGGGTTCTGAAAGAGCATTTCGGTGTTGACTTCCTTGCCGGCGCGGTCCCTCATCTCCTGCGATACTACATGCGCACACCCGGAAAGGAGGAAAATAAAGCAGACGCATGACATGAGCCATTTCATGATTTATTATATCTCATTATCAGACATCGCTCCATAACTCTCCTCCTGCTGTCCGTGCCCGGCGTGTCTCTTCAGAAGAGATTGCAAATAGTAGTGCAAAGCTATTACTATTAGAGGGATTGTGACACGCTATCGGCGGCAGCAACCATTCCAGGGCAATCAAAAAAACCTGACAAGAAGAAAAAAAGCTTTCAAGGAGACTGTTATACGATGAAACTCCGCTTTACACGAACAAACGGGCCGGCAGATGAAGCGATCGATACCCTGATGGACCTTGTCGGCGACATACATCATCCTGATCTCGTCCGTGAAATGATCCTGGCCGCACTGAAGGCCGGACAGGAGGATGAGATACGGGGCGATCTCAAGCTCATGAACACCACCATGAAAGAGATGCGTTTTACCACCAAGATATTCGGCCCGTACCGGAATAAACGCAAGGTTACTGTCTTCGGTTCGGCCAGGACATCACCGGCCGAGCCTGTGTACCAAATGGCAAGTCTCTTTGGAAAAAAACTTGCCCGAAACGGATTCATGGTAATAACCGGCGGAGGGGGAGGCATCATGCAGGCGGTCAACGAAGGTGCAGGCGCAGAGCATTCCTTCGGCGTAAACATACGGCTTCCCTTTGAGCAGCATCCCAATCCGACCCTTGAGGGTTCGCCGCGTCTCATCACCTATAAATATTTCTTCAATCGCAAGGTAGCTTTCCTCAAGGAGGCGAGTGCCGTCGCCCTTTTTCCGGGCGGGTTCGGGACGCTCGACGAAGCGATGGAAACGCTCACCCTGATTCAAACCGGCAAACACGACATGATCCCCCTCGTGCTCATTGACGAACCCGCCGGCACTTACTGGGACAACTGGATGCAATTTCTTCGCGGTGCTCTCCTGGCACAGGGATATATCTCGGCTGCCGATTTCCATTTCATAAACTGCGTTCATTCGGTAGATTCAGCCGTTGAATGCATAACGCGCTTTTATCGCCGCTTTCACAGCCAGCGGTACGTCGACAAAAAACTGGTCTTAAGGCTTTCCTCTCCCCTTGGGGATGAGGCGGTTCGGGAAATCACCAATAGCTTCCAGGAGATACTTACACCGGGGGGCGGCATATATCCCTCGGGGCCTCTGCCTGCTGAAGAAGATGAACCTGAGTTCGCAGGCCTTCCCCGTCTCGTCATCGATTTCAACAGAAAAGACTTCGGAAAGCTCAGGGACCTCATAGATTTCATAAACAACTGCTGAGCGCTGTCCTGAAGTATCACCGCGGACCGGAGAAGGCTGAATAGCCGACTTCTTGCTAGGCGCCTGGTTGCCCGCCGTAAACCGCTATCTGATTCTTGCCCCTCTCTTTTGCCTGCAGGAGCGCTGCATCAGCAAGGGCAACAAGATCATTGTGATTGGATATATTGTCTCCGGGAAAGATTGCAATGCCGATGCTTGTCGTCATCGCCGGCATATTTTCCAATCCCTTGAACCTGTGGCTTTTAACCTGGGAAAGAACCCTCTCCGCCTCAGCGAGGGCTCCTTCCAGGCCAGTGTGAGGCAGCATGACAATGAACTCATCACCTCCATACCGCGCAAGCAGATCGCTCCTGCGCATATTATTCTTCAGGATGCCGGCGAATTCCCTCAGAACCGTATCCCCTGCCTTGTGTCCTTTTAAATCGTTTATTGCCTTGAAATTGTCAAGGTCCAGCATGATACAGCTGATAGGCAGCAAATATCTCTGAGAGCGGCTGAACTCTTCGGAAAGACGGTGGAAGAAATATCTCGTATTATAGAGGCCGGTCAGGTAGTCCGTAATGGAAAGCTTCTCCAGTCTTGACCTTTCGTCTTCGACCTGCTCAAGGAGAAAGGCGTTGTTGAGCACTTGTGATGCTGCGTTCGCTATGGTATGCAGTGACCTGATCTCGTCCCTACTGAAACTGTGCCCCGCCCTCGAAGTACGGAGAAAGAGCGTTCCGATAATCTGGCTCTGAAAGAGGATCGGAACCACCAGAATCGAATGAATACCGAGGGAACCGATGATATCTTTCACATCACGCATAAGAGGATTTTTCGTCACGTTCCTCACCAGGACCGGCTTTTTGGTTGCAAGCGCCTCGCGGATTTCCGGGTATTTTCGCAGATCCAGCCTTATCCCCCTGATGCAGCGGTCTTCATAGCTCGCTACCACGAAGGCAGACTTGCAGTCCTTTTCCAGGCGTATTATCGAGCATCGCGTAACCGGAATGATGTCGGCGATCTTTTCAACAATCTTGAAGAGCAGCTCATTGGGATTCAGCGTAGTCAGTATCATCTGTATGAACTCGACAACTGCCTTCAGCCCCCGTATCTCGTCACCAAGCTTCTTCATGCCCTTCCATTCCGAAATGGCGGCATCTAGCCTAAAAGCAAGGTCAATGTCTCGGTAGGGGGGTGAAATATAGTGCGCCGTGTTTCTGCGGATAACAGAAGCATCGGCCTTTGTTAAAGCTGCGCCGAGAACAGCTATGAACGGATATGCCGCCTTCCTCCTGCTGAGCGTGCTCAGCAAAGAACTTTCCGAAACAATGGCAGAAGGCGGATTGCCGCTGATATAGTTCAAAAAAAGACCGGGGTCCTTGAAAAAATGTGCCTGAAATTTAGGATTGCCCCTGAAAAAAGCATCCAGAAACTTGACCGCAGCAGGACTCTTCGCCAGCACGGCTATTTCTTTCTTCCCCATTTTCTTCCCCACAATCATTTCTGCCGGACTATAGTTAAATTACAACCTTTCCCCATCGCTGTCAAACATTGACTCGCGCGCAGAGCACGAGAGGTGCAGAAGAACTCGCAGTTTTCTCCTTTCCGGGGTGTTGATTGCCGCATCACTGGAAAAGAATTCCGGAATCCTTCCTTCGGTATTTCCGGAAGGTTATTTCATGAGTCATGCCTGGTGCAATGATGCCATTGCATACCGGCGAAACATGCCCTGAAAAGAAACTTTTCGGGCACCATCAAATCGCTTGACAAGAATTCACTTATTCATTTAGAGTATACAGTTTTTTGATTTTTCTTCGGTCGTATCATCCGTGCCCGCACGAGATTTACCATCCGAAAGAATACAGTTAACGGAATAGTTGCGCGCCTGGCATGCAGGTAAAGTTCTATAGAAAGGAGACACGAAAATGGCAGAAAAAGGAAAGGGAAAGTCAAAGACCGACGTTTCAGCCCGCGCTGGAGCAAAAAGCAGAGGGCAGAATTGCAGCAACTGCGGAAACAAGATTGAAGTAGTCCTGTCTGTTACCCCTGAAGGCAAGAAAAAAATGAGACGCATCTGCTGCGTAAACTAACACAGCCGATCTTCAGTCAGCAATAAACGGGCAGGCCTGACAGGGTCTGCCTTTTTATTGCCCATATTTCTGTCTCAGGATATGCGCAACGACCCCGGGAGTTGATCAACCCCGTCAATTCGGACCAGCATATCCCGGAAGTGCAAAACGACTATATCATGCACACCTGAAGACCGGGAATGTCTTTGCTCCCTCTCTTCTGCGCTCCTGACCGCTCTGCATTATGCAAGACGTTTTTTTCCCTTCCTCTTGTCGCCTGAATTAACGACTTTTACTCCCATATCTTCAAGGAGCCCCAGAAAACGCTCGAGTTCATCGAGCGGGAAGAACTCAGCCGGAAACGCATCGTTGAGTTCCTGCCAGGTGAGCATCCCCCGTTTTACTCCCAGTTCCAGCAGTGAATCCATTACATCCTGCTTCTTCATCTTCAACCTCCTCCGCGTTTTGCCTCTGGCTTCAGCATGCTGTGCTTTTCGGCCATGCCTGCTGCCATTGCACTTACAAAAACATCGCTATAAACGCCATCAATAATACAGCTTACTTATGAAGAAATTGTGAATACCATGCAAGACCTCACCCCGCACGTGGATGTCTTTGGGAGAATTCCTTTATAATGAAATCAGACGACAGCCAAACCGGTCCACAGGAATTTTTTTTATGAGCGCAGGCATGAACAGTTCATTGAATAAAGGCATACACTTCCTCGGCAGGTACCTGATCCTGACGGTTTTTATCCTCCTCTGCGCAACTCTGTTCGCCTTCGCAGCAGGCGTTGCCCTTCCTTTTTCGCCACTTGTCGTCCAGGTCCTCGCGGGAGGATTCATCGGCGGCATTACGAACAAGATCGCGATCAGAATGCTCTTTGAGAAGAACTGGTATCTGCCCGGTTCCGGGGTGCTGCTTAAACAACAAAGGGAGATAATCGAGTCGCTCGCCACGACCGTCGAGGACCATCTTATCAACCGGGAGATGCTGCAGGAGGAATTGAGAAAACTTCTCGCCCCGATGAAAATCGGAAAGGTCGAGCAGATACTCAACCAGGTCATAGAAGAGTTTCGTGACGATGTCCTTGCGTACCTGAAGGCGGAAAAAACCCGGAGTGAAATCACGCTGACGCTCAGAACGCGCCTCGGCTTTCTCGGCAAATTTCTGAACGTGACCCGCATTAAGGAGTATGAGGAAATGGCGGCGACGATAGTGGCCGAAATGGAAAAAAGAATATCGGATTTCAGGGTATCGCGCCAGATGCTTGCGAAGACAATCCAGCGAATCGGAACGCTTGAGGATTTCCTCTTCAAACCGAAGAATGAACTCCTGTTAAAACATTACAACTCGGACAAGTCCGTCGCCGAACTTCTGCTTCAGAAAATAAATATCAGAAAAATGGTGGTCGATAAGCTCTCAGAGTATGAGCCCGAGCAGGTGCGGGATATCATTGAAGACAATATAAGGACACACCTCCTCTGGCTGGAGGTCTTTGGGGTCTTTCTCGGCATGCTTTTCTCGGCGGCGGTCACCCTGATGCAGGACCTGCTTCCGGGCTGATTATTGCTTCAGCAACAAAATAGAACACGAAAAAATGCGCCCGAGGGAAATATTCAGGCTTGCTTATTCCCTGCATTCTTTACTACTATAGGCAGAAAGGCTCAGCGTCA
>JAOUFP010000180.1 GCA_029858145.1 Nitrospirota bacterium
TTCAGGAGATATCTGTTTTGGCTGATAAAGTTCCTTATGATTTGCCGGTTGCAACGGCCTTTTTTGATCAGCTGAGCGACTTCAAAAAGGATATCGTTTCCGGCGTGGAGAAACATTCTGTGCAGACGCAATTCCATGCGTTCGGCATTTTTCCTGACTGAAAGCATGCTCGTCGCGTTGTCAGTAATGACCAGAATCAGGGCAACGCCTGTCAGCTGCCGGAGATAGTCCCCGAGTGAATGTTCGTCACGTTCAAAGGACAGGCTCAATTGTTGCGTATAAGAGATCAAGATGACCTATTTACGATTATAGGTTTTCTTTATCATATCAAGATATGCAACAAACCATTCCGGATCCAGACTGTCAATGAAACAGAGCCTTTTCCCCCCGGGATCGCTTATCACGTCGCCGTCATGGTCCATAAAAAGCAGCAGGCATTCATGCTTGAAATCGAATTTATTACCGAAGGCTTCTTCCTCTTCCGAGAGCGGCTTTGTAAGATCTATCTTGATGGGAATGAACTCATCCATGATTTTTTTTGAGATCGCCGGATCAGAGTACACATTTTTCTGCAGCCGTTCGCATCGGGGACACCCTTCCCCATAGAAAAAATCAATGATGCAGGGCTTTTTTTCATTCTTCGCCTTTTCCATCCCTTCCTTCAGAGAATACCACTGAACACCTTCCGCCGCAAAAGAATAGACATTACCCGCGAGCACAAGAAAAACAACGAGCAGTATCGTTTTTTTCATTTTTTCGTTACCTCCATGCATATTTTACACATTTATGTTTATATATTATCACAGCTTCAATAAAAAAAATTATTAAATAAAGATTTTCTGAAGGTACTGACATGGGAAGTGATTTTATCGGCTTTTTACGGAAAGACAGGGAATTTCAGCTCCAGCTGGCAGGCGAAAAAAGCATTCCGGCCCGCCCCCCTCACTATATCGATTTCCCCGTCAAAAACCGTCTCCGGCAGGTCCTGATAGACAGGGGTATAACACGGTTTTACAGCCACCAGTCCGGTGCGGTCGAGTTGATCCGGAAGGGGAACAATGTTCTGCTGATGACCCCTACCGCGAGCGGAAAGAGTCTTGTCTACAATATCCCTGTCCTTGAATCGATAATGGATGATCCTGATGCGAGGTCGCTTTATGTCTTCCCCTTGAAAGGGCTGGAGCAGGACCAGTTGAAAACGCTGAAAGAACTCGCCTTTGCGCTCGGGATAGACAACGCCGGCGCGGTCTATGACGGCGACACAAAAGCAGCTCAGCGAAAACAGATACGGGAATCTCTGCCGAATGTGATCTTCACAAACCCCGACATGCTCCATCTCGCGCTCATCCCTTTCCATAAAAAATGGGAAGATTTTTTCAGGAGACTGAACTATGTCGTCATTGATGAAATACACGCCTACCGGGGAGTGTTCGGTTCTCATGTCGCGCAGGTCCTCAGGAGGCTGAGACGCGTCTGCGATTTTTACGGGTCCGCTCCGCGGTTCGTCTCGGCATCGGCGACCATTGCAAACCCCGCAAAACACGCGCAGGCGCTCACGGGACTTCCTTTTTCCATAATTGATGAAAGCGGGGCGCCAGCCGCGGGAAAACATTTCTTTTTTCTGGATCCGGTCGAAAGCCCTTATACGCTCGCCACAAAACTCTTCGTCAACTGCCTGGAAAATGGTCTGAGGACCATAGTCTTCACAAAATCGAGAAAGATCACGGAACTCATTTATAAATGGTCGCTCAATTACGCGCCGGCACTGAAAGAGAGAATCAGTCCCTATCGTGCCGGCTTCCTTCCCGTCGAACGTCGCGCAATAGAAGAACGCCTTTTCAGCGGCAACCTTCTTGGCGTGATATCGACAAGCGCGCTCGAACTCGGCGTCGATATCGGAGGACTTGACTGCTGCATCCTCTGCGGATATCCCGGCTCTGTATCGAGCACCTGGCAGAGGGCGGGAAGGGTCGGCAGAAAGGGAGAGGAATCCCTTGTTTTTCTCATCGCCATCCAGGACGCGCTCGATCATTATTTTATGCGTCATCCCGAAGCGTTTTTCGAAAAAAACCATGAGGCGGCGGTTATCGACCCAACAAACAGGACAATCCTGAAAAGACATCTGGTATGCGCTGCCGCCGAGCTTCCGCTCAGAGCTGACGATACTGCCTACGCCCCTGAAGAACTTCCGCAGGTCATTGAAGCACTTGTCACGGACAAGGTTCTCGTCCCGGGGAAGAGGGGTGATGTATGGATATCAAAAGACAGGAATCCGCAAAAAGATGTTGGGATCAGGGCGGTTGGAGAACGGTTCATGCTGCTGAATACGGCAGGCAGGCTCATCGGAGAAATGGGCGGCGGGAGGATATTCAGGGAGGCATTCCCCGGAGCGATCTATCTTCACAGGGGAAAGCACTACAGGGTTGACGAACTTGACCTGACAAGAAAAAAAGCGATATGCAGCGAGGTGAAGCCGAACTACTACACCCGGCCGTTGAGCACAGGAACGACTGAGGTCCTTGAAGAAAAAGAGAAGAGGCGATGCAAAGACATTCCTTTGCACTGGGGCATGCTGCGGATAACCGAGAAAGTCGTTTCTTACGATAAAAAGAGGGCGTATGATAATGTGAGAATCTCAAACCATCCGCTCGATCTGCCGGAACATGTCTTCGACACCGAAGGCCTCTGGTTCATAATCAGTGATGCTCTGAAATACGATATGGAATCGCGAAGGTTCGACCTGGGGGGAACAATCCATGCGGTTGAGCACGCCGTGATAGCTTGCATGCCGCTTTTTTCCCTCTGTGACAGGGGAGACGTCGGAGGCCTGAGCCACACCTGCTTCCCCTTGTTAGGCCGTCCGGCGATTTTCATCTATGACGGCCATGAAGGAGGCCTAGGCCTGTCGAGACGTGCCTATGATATTTTTGAGGAACTGCTTGATTCCACCCTGAAGGTCCTCGACGACTGCCCCTGCACCAACGGATGTCCTTCCTGCGTCCAGGACCCCCAATGCGGCAACAGAAACGAGCCACTGGATAAGCAGGGGGCCCGTTTTCTGATAAGAAATTGGCTGGAGACTGAAAGGTGATATCTTCCCGGGGCAGGGTGCCTTTGATGGAGCAGATCTAACGGGACAGCAGAGAACCTTAATGCGGGGAATATTTTTTTCGTTGTGTTCTCCCGCTTACCCCATGAAAAGGCCGCGGAGAATAGCGCTCGCCAGCCGTCTGAAATCGAAAAAAGGCTTCAGGAAAAAATCACTTGTCCAATAAACGCAATCCGGCCCGGTAAATTGTTTTCCCCTGCCTGCGGCACCACAAGACAACTCCCGGCTTTTTCGTTTTTTCGAATCTGTTGTAGATTGTTATCTCCTCTCCCGTACGGAGAGGATTGAAGATTCGAAGACCAAGCCCATCAAAACTTTTATCAAGGGTTATGCCGATGAATTTTTCATGTGAGGCCTCAGGATTTACGAAATACTCTATAACCTGATTAAATACATGCCGTGTGCCCGCTCTTTTGTCATTCAAGGGCTGTGACAGGTCATAATGCTTTTCGCACTCAGTGAGCCAGCCGGAAAGGTCCGATAATTCAACAGGTTTTTCAAAAAATCTGCACCCCAGATCCCTGCACATCTTCAGGAGTTCCTCATCTGAATACACCGACGTAATGGCTTTCATTTTGATATCTACATTGCACCCTCTTTCTAATTGACGCCGGAACAATTCTATCCCTGTCGTCTTCGGCATTTTGAATTCCGAGATAACGACATCCGCGCACTGATTCTTTTGTTCGCACTTGTCCGAATCAGAAGGGATTTCATAGAGGGGACAGACCACAGGCTCGCTGGAGGAATACACCTCATACCCCCTCCTGGCAAAAAATCTTTTCAGCATATTTAAAGTTACGATATCGTCTTCATAAATCATTACCCGTGGCTTTCTCATGAACAGACTCCCTTGATTACGTGAAGTTTACTTTCTGAGCTTGCCCCGCTTTTGAAAATAGCAGGTCTCGAGCATGAAAAAACATAATGCCTCACCGGCAGTTGAATTCTTAACATTACAATCATCGGCAGGCTCGAGCGTAAAAGGACATATATCCTCATTGCCTCGTCTTTTTAAAGCAGGGGAAAGCACATCACCTTTCATCTTGTCCTTAAGGAATTTTGAAGGCATCTCAAACCTCACTCAATTCAAACAGCGCTTGACATTCGGCAGATATTGCAGGGCCCTGAATAAAAAAAGCCGAATTGCCAACACGACATCCTTCGGCAACTCAGCTATCATCTAAAATGACATCCGCAGTTTTCCGCCCCCTTACCCAAAAGGGTTTGGCTTTATCGGGATTCTTTCAGCAAAACCTATAGATGCTAAGTAATCTGTATTGTGATACTCCTTTGGAATTTAAGATAAATACCCTCGTACTAAATAAATACCAAAAAAGGGCATGCTTGTCAATTTACTAATTTAGAAATCAATATACCTACATTTTCCAGTTAATACTTATTTTACATAATAATCTAACTAAAGAGTTTAACTGATACAAAAAGCACATAAGGCGCATGAAATGAAGCCGGAAATAGCGTCGATTCATTCGGTCGAAAAAAATTCAGGGGATATTTCAGATACCTTTAAGAAGCCGGCCGTGCACGTCTAACCCCTTGTTTTTAAACGGCAGGCCCTGGCAGCTTCGTGCAACCTCCCTCTCCCATATAAATGAAAACCTCCATAGCCAGCTCAAATCCCTTACCCTGTTGCGGGGATCCGGATTCATACGTTCAGACACAACAGAGGGAAAAGGCTTTTCCAGCCTTTTCCCTCCGTCTTCTTGAAACCCCCCTCAGGGTTCATCTCTAAGGAAGCACGTTCACCACGCACTCTCCTCCGCCAAAGGTCTGGCCTTTGTTTGTGACCGCCTCGATATTAACAGTCGCCATCTTCCCTCCGAGTGAAGCAGGTACAGCGTTCATCACTGTCAGTTTAAACGGTGTCACCGTCCCGGGCGTTATGACAATGCCACAGTCAGCAGGCGGCACCACCCTCGGTGTGCCTAACCACCGATTATACGGTCCGTATATCCCCAGCCCGCTCAGGGTGCCGTCGGCATTGCCGATTACGCTCATCATGAACCGGCTGACACTCATCGAATCGTTGCAATCCCAGTTATACAGATTCAGCGTAACCGTCAGCGGCTGTCCTGCCGTCACCTTTACGGGACAGGCAAGTTGTACGCCGAAGGGCACAGGAGCTTCTACCGCCACGTCATTATCGGTTATCGTGTATGTATGGGATGTCGTTGTCCCAAGCGTCGCACTGACCGGCGATGATAACGTAACCGAAAACGTCTCACTGCCCTCAACTGCCGTGTCGTTCGTTATCGGCACGTTGATCGTGCGGTTCGTCTGCCCTGGTGTGAAGGTCAATGTCCCCGCCGTTGCAGTGTAATCACTCCCTGCTGTTGCTGTACCGTTTGACGACGCGTAGTTCACCATCACCGTCTTCCCTGATGCCGCGGACAAGGTCACTGTAATCGCTGCGGGTGTCGTCGCTTCACTTCCGCTGGACGTTGCCTGCGGGAACTGTACTGTCGGCGCAGGGTCGTTATCCATTATCGTCACCGTCGCGCTTGCCGGAATCCCCAACGCCGCCCCACCGGTTGGGTTCGATAACGTAACAGCAAACGTCTCACTGGCTTCATCCAATATGTCATTGGTGATCGCAACCGTAAAGCTCTTGTTTGCCGTGTCTCCGTCTGCCCAGCTCAGCGTGCCGCTCCCGGCCGTGTAATCAGAACCGGCCGCGGCCGTCCCGTTTGATGTCGCGTAGCTGACTCCTGCCGCCCCGCTGCCGCCGCCTGTCCGGGTCGCCGTTATCGTTACAGCACCGCCGTCTTCAGCCACTGAGTAACCGGATGCGCTGAGCTGAATCGAGCCGGCGCCGCCTGCGCCTCTTGTCAGCGTCGCGGTCATCGTTGCGCCGGAGGCACTGATACCGGAAACACCGACGCTGCTTGCAGTTCCGCTGTAAAGATTGCTGTCAGGAGATGAAGCGGCATCGAATGTCGTATTGTTTTTGGAACCCGGGAATGGGTCTCCTGCATTGCCGCTGCTCAGATTTTTCTCCATCTCCCATAGATTGTCGGCCTGGACCAGCGCGACCTTATAATGACCGGTCACGCATGATGGGCCCCCCGGATAGCACTCAGCAGTATTGCCTGATTTCGCTTCATCGATATGCCAGATAAGCAGCCCGGATGAGGGAAGCCCCGCATCAAAGTTTGTCTTTTGTCGGTTTTCAACGAGGAAGTACTCTCCGCTCACACCAGGCACGCCGTCTAAAAGCTGATAAAAGTCATCATGTGTTTCTGCCGCGTCAATTGCCTCACCTGCAAGGGTC
>JAOUFP010000181.1 GCA_029858145.1 Nitrospirota bacterium
TGACTGACAAGAATGCATATGCAGAGGCCTCCGAACGATTCGATCAGGAATTGACGAAGGCTGAACAGCGGCTGATTTCGCGTCTGGATACGCCGGATAAGATACAGCTTTTTCTCGATGATCTCTCCTATGCCTCCGAGACGATCTACCGTTCTCCCCTGAGGGTCCTGCACGAGAGGACCTGCCAGTGCTTCGATGGAGCGGTCTTCGCTGCCGCCATGCTCCGGCGCCTCGGGTATCCCGCGCTGATCCTGAACCTGCTGCCGAACCGGCGCGATGACGATCATGTACTGGCGTTATTCCGGCGGGACGGACATTGGGGCGCTGTTGCCAAATCCAATTTTGCCGGTCTGCGGTTTCGCGAGCCCGTCTACCGTGACGTGCGGGAACTGGTCATGTCGTATTTCGAGCACTACTACAACGTGCACCGCGAGAAAACGCTCCGCGGCTTTACCCGGCCCCTTGACCTTAAGGCGTTCGACCGCCGCCACTGGATGACACTGGATGAGACGATGGACCTGATCGCTGAACGTCTCGACGAGATCCGCAGGGTGTCGCTCCTGACCAGGCCCATGGTTAGAAACCTTTCACTCGTTGATAAACGCTCATGCGAGGCCGGCCTGCACGGCGCCAACATGGCGGGCTTGTCTACTCCCCCGCGCAAGAAGCGCTGATCAGCAGGTTATACCTTATTTTGAAGCCTTCCCTGCGCTGAAATGTATCTGCTGATTCACCTTTGTTGAAACATTAATCATTGATTAAAAGTACGAGGATGCTTGCTGAATGTTCCTCCTCTTGAGGCGGGGATAAAAGCAGGCTATCATAAATAATAATCTTCCTTGCTCGCTAGGCATGCCCCGTCCCATGGAAGGGGTGCCAGATTATTAAAAGTATAGTTTTTTTGAGTTTCTATTCATGAGGAGGGGAAAGTGGAACCGGCAACTAATGAATTAATGAGGTGGGTGCTTTTCATCGACCAATATTTTGCAAGGATAATGGCAATCAGTCTTATTATCGGCGGACCGATTACCATTGCCTTATCACAAGTTGGGCTTTCAATACGCGAAATTGCAGTGAATACCCGGAAAGAATATGCCTCTGATCAATCCGACTATAAGTCGCTGGAATGGATAGCGACGATATTCATGTATATCGGATTGACCATGATACCAGTTGGAATCATAACGTTGCTGAGGTCATTATAATGATCTGCCCGTATGGATAACGGCAGCATGCCTGAGCATTGCCGGAAAATGGGATGTGTCCCTATTTATTTTTAGACGTTAAAGAGAAAATGCATCACATCGCCGTCGCCGACGAGATACTCCCTGCCCTCTGTGCGGAGTCTGCCTGCGGCTCGCGCGCCTGACTCTCCCCGGCATCCGACAAAATCGTCAAAGGCCACAACCTCCGCCCGGATAAAGCCGCGCTCAAAATCATCATGGATGACGGACGCTGCCTTTGGCGCCTTCCATCCCCGCTCGATCGTCCAGGCCCGGACCTCTTTCACCCCGGCGGTAAAATAACTGATCAGGCCCAGTGCATGATACCCGTGGTGTATTATCTGATCGAGGCCGCTTTCTGACTGCCCAAGCGATTCGAGAAATTCACCGCGCTCCTCATCGGTCATCCCGGCCATTTCCTCCTCGATCTTCGCGCATATCTTCACCGCCTCAGCATGGTGCTCTGCCGCGAACCTGCGCACCGCCATCACATATTCGTTGTCTTCGCCAAGGCCGTCTTCATCAACATTGGCAGCGTATATGACCGGCTTCAATGAGATGAGTCTTGTCTCTTTCGTGAGCTCCCTGAAATCATCAGATTCCCTCCCGCCAAAAAGAATCGCCGGCAGGCCTGTATTGAGATGATCCAGCAGTCTCTTTGCCATGTCGAGCAGCGGCTGCATTTTTTTGTCTCCCCTGGCCTGCTTGTCAAGACGCGTCATCCTGTTTTCAAGCGTCTGGATATCGGCAAGGACAAGCTCTGTATTGATGACTTCGATATCGCGGAGCGGATCAACATCGCCGTCAACATGCACGATGGAGTCGTCTTCAAAACATCTCACCACATGCACAATCGCGGAAGTCTCCCGTATATGCGAAAGGAACTGGTTGCCGAGCCCCTCACCTTTTGATGCCCCCTTTACAAGGCCGGCAATGTCCGTAAACTCCACAATGGCGTGCTGGAGCCTCTGCGGGTTTACAATGTCGGACAGCTGGTCAAGACGTCTGTCAGGTACGGCAACAATTGCCTTGTTCGGTTCTATTGTGCAGAACGGATAGTTCGCCGCGACGGCGTTCTGGTCCTTTGTAAGCGCGTTAAACAGTGTCGATTTCCCAACGTTCGGGAGGCCGACGATACCTATACTTAAAGCCATATTCTTCTCCTGTATCTATAGTATGTATTTGCTTCGCTGAAACAGGGCACTGCGGCGAAAATCAAAAGGGGTCACTTCCGTAACCCCCTGAAAGTCTCAAGAGTATATTGTGCGTACCTGAACCCTCTGCCCGGATTTCACTCGAATATCAGCCTGATATTATATTCCAACCTCCGCGGGATTTTCTACACTTCTCTGTCCGCATGGCTTTGGCTGCTGTTTGGCATCTGATAAAGAAGAAGTCAAACACCTTTCTGATAACTGAGTTTCAGGCCTGCGGTCCCATCCGGCGGAGCAGACTGGTTGACACTGTGCAGGGGATTTCAGGCTTCAGCGACGGAATAAATGGGATGTGTCCCTAATTATTGAGGTACATCTCCTTGCCCTCGCTCAGTCTGAGCCAGCCTTTGACGATGCGGTAGATGAACCAGATTGTGGTGACACCGAGGATGAAGAACCCGACCCCGATGAGGATCGTTACGCCGCCGATGACTCCCCAGAGGAGGCCGAACCAGAACGTCCGGATCTGCCAGCGGAAGTGCGAGTCGAGCCAGGTGCCCCGGACGTCCTCTTTTTTGATGTAATTGAGGATCACCGCCGCGATGAGGGTCACGCCGAAGACGAAGGAGGCTGCCTGGAGGGCGTAGACCGCCATCGTCACTTTCTTTGCCTGCTGTAATTCGGTGCTTTCGGGCGATGGCCCGGCACCCTGATTTTCGTATGCGTTCATCATGCCCCCCTTTTAAAGTCCATTATACATGGTTTCAATTCTACGTGTCTGTCAAAAAGGCTTTACTAAGCAGGGAAAGCGCTATATCCGGCTTTGCCGAACAGGCGGGTAAGTCCGATGAAGATGACGTACCAGCCGATCAGCAGGACCAGAAGGTCGAGCACCAGCCACCAAAGAGCAGACCACCTGAGAGAAAACCGATACCTGGCATTTTTCTCGAAGAAGAACATGTCCAGGAACCCGGCTGCGGGATGGGCAGAGATGAAGAGGCCGAGCATAACGCCGATTATCCCATCGGCCTTATTCGTTCCGGTCAGCGTGCGAAAATAATAGAGCAGTCCGATGTAAGCGAGGCCAAGCGCAGACGCACAGAGCATCATGATCATGCGTCTTCTGTTCATGTCAGCTTCTGCCCATTCTCCATGCGTATCATATATATCCGACCCGTGGGTCAGTCTATGACATATTGCGGCTGCGGGCCTATCCCGTGGGCGGGCCTTCCCTCAAGTCTTCGGCAAAGCGGGCGCGTCAAACCTCAGAGGGAAGGCTTGACCCGGTGAATGCCTGACTTTCGTTATTGTTCATCACGCCCCCCCTTTAAAGTCCATTATACCTGTTTTCGCTGCCAGGTGCCTGTTGAGCAGTCTGATTGTCTAGCTTTTTTGGCGTCAGTATAGTGAACAGGAGGTATTTGGGTGTTACCAGACAATTTAGTATATAGCGCGAGAAATTAATTAATTTTTGTGTTGAAATTGAAAGAAATTATGTATTATTTAAGTCATTTTTAAATATGAAAAGAAAAGGGAAGAGGGGGATAGTAGATGGCTTTACTTTTGATCGTCGTTTTCATCTTGCTTACAATCATCGTTGTTTTCATTTCTCTTAAATCAAAGGGACAGATAAGTACACAGTCTTTTCCGTATGAAAAACAGTCTGCTCTTTTTACTCCAGCCGAAAGGTCTTTTTTGGGTCTTTTGGAGCAGGCGGTCGGAAATGAATACCGCATCTTCGGGAAAATTCGGCTTGCGGATATCGTGTCAGTGCGCCGGGGGTTGAACTCGAGTGAACGTCAAAAGGCCCAGAACAGGATAAATGCAAAACATCTTGATTTTGTATTATGCAACAAGGGTGACCTTTCACTTGTCTGCTGCATTGAGCTGGACGACAAATCTCACGCGCAGAAGAAAACACAGGATCGGGATCAGTTACTAGAAAATGTTATGAATGCCGCCTCTATTCCTTTAATCAGGTTTAAGGCGCAGGCGGGATATAATGTGCAGACCGTGAGGAACGAAGTGGAAAAAGCAACGGGCCGTAAGGTCGTTGATGAAGGTAATATTCCCGAGGCAAAGGCAGAAACAGTTCATGAAGCGCCTGTCACAAAACAAGCAGCGAAGTTATGTCCAAAATGCTCATCAGTAATGACCCGGCGCAGGGCTACGAAGGGCGATCATGCAGGAAAGGAATTTTGGGGGTGTGTTAACTATCCGAAATGTAAAACGATCATCCCTGTTGTCACATAATAGAATCAATTCATTTACTGACTACGCATGTCACAGGATATCAGCCACCCCTCCGGTTATCTTCAAACATATCGACTGGCATAGGGTAACGTAATCGCCATACCATCTTGATGGGGCGTTCACTTTCGTGGCTGATACGCTCGACTGGCCCGAGGTACGTAAAGGGGACAGTGGCTCCGTTCCGGCTTTTCTGGTCTCTGGCAAAAATCAATATCGTGTAGCCGCGCACCTCATGATGAATAAGATTCTGCCCAGTCCCTGAATGCTGTGAAGTCGTAGATTGCGACTCCCAATGAAGTAGCTCTCTGCTAATCGGGTAATCCGCATACATAGTGCTCGGCGAGAATTCCCGTTCTGTTTTCTGAAATGTTATGAGTAAAGTGTATGCCTTGACATCAGGGAAATGAAACGAGCCCACACCACGCTGTCCTGCTGTCTCAAGAGTAGCCTGTCCAAATGCAGCCTGTATCTCTTTGATGCCGTACTGCGCATGCAGTTCAAATGGGCAGGGAAAAGGCAATTCTGGGATGACGCCACTGACGTCGGTCTCCTCCTCTGCCCAAGAAAGGATTTCGGTCAGGTCCGCAAGAATTGACGGGTTACTGGAAAGCCGCCGGAAGCCATCTTCAAGAGACGTGATACCAAGATTACTCCCTTTGTCTCCCCATATCCGATAGTACACTGACATTGAAGAATTTCCGGCAATTGACAGAGCATCAACAACAGCACCTTGAGAAAGGTTTCTGATAACCTCGCGTAACAGTGCTATTTCTCTTGGACCGTTTATGAACGCTGCCCGGACTAATGCTTTCTTTAACAGACTAATGTCCGGATCAGTTGGAATTGGTGCAAGCTGCGCCTTTGCCTTCCAGCCACTCCATGTCTCATTGATAAGCATTGTCTCAGGCTCGTAATCGTGGTAGCGGACAAAATTACCAAAAGTTAAAGGCAAATTTCCTTCCGTGTCCATGTCGAATGACCTTAGTCGCTCCGGAATCTGTACAGCCAAATTTTGAAGATTTGCACGAATATTTTCGAGTACATACTTGCGGGAAAGCTTATCAAGCTGAATTGAACAGCCGGAAGGGAGATGAGGAAAATCGAGTTCTACTTCTTTATCTATTGAATAGCGATGTCGAGGCAGGAGAGACTTGAGTTTGGTATCTATCCGGTAACGGCGGTGCGCTTGTCCGACAAAGTCTAGGACGGTCAGACAATCCTTTCCAGGAGCATGACGCAAACCGCGCCCCAATTGTTGGAGGAAGACGGTAAGGCTCTCCGTGGGGCGAAGGAAGAGGATGGTGTTCACTTCTGGCACATCAACGCCTTCGCTGAGTTTGTCAACGGTGAATAGGAAGGTAAGTTTTCCTGTCTTCAGCTTATCCAACAATTCTTTACATTGGGCATCTACAACGCCGGATACAAATGCTCCTGACGGTATCCCTCGATTGCTAAACATTTCTGCCATAAATTTGGCATGATTAATAGTGACACAGAACCCGATCCCCTTGATTGCATTGAGATCAGGTTCATACCGATTGAGTGCAGCGAGAATTGCGTCAAGACGCTGCTGCGCGAGGATATGCGCACCGGTATAGACGTTTTCCAGCGCTGTCGCGTCATACTTCCCGCTACGCCAGAACTTATCCTGATTGAGTGCAACTGGGTCGGCAACTCCGAAATAGTGGAAGGGACAAAGGAGCTTTTCCTCTAAAGCTTCGGGCAGGCGAATTTCGGCAGCAAACCG
>JAOUFP010000182.1 GCA_029858145.1 Nitrospirota bacterium
GTTCCCCACCTGTTCTCCTACAGCCCAGAACCTGTTGTCAGGCATGGTCAGGAGAAATGGCTGAATCTTCTTCACGTCAGGCTTTCCGTTCTCAAGGTACTTCTCTTCCGTGAAGATATTAACGATCTCCGCGATAAAGAAGGTGTTCGTGGACAGCTCAATGCTCCGGTCGAGCCGGCATTCGATATTGAGAGGGCAGACCTTGATCAGCGGAGCTGACTTCAGCTCGCCATAGAAGACTTCGAAGAGACCTGACTTGTCCTCTTTATTGCCAGAAACAATACCGCAGTAATCGGTCACGTCGACCATGTTCACGCTGGGGATGTTGACGCTGAACTCCCCGGTCTCACGGATCGCTGTGTTCGAGGCATGGACCTTATTCACGCAGATGCCGAGCATGGCGGGCTGGTAGTTTACCCGCGTCAGCCAGTCAAGAGCCATAAAATTGATTCTCCCGTTCACGTGGGTTCCCAGCAGCGTCTGGGTCCAGGGAAGACAAAAAAGGTGCTTCTCGATCGTGATCTTGCTCATGTTATACCTCCTCACGATAACGCTCTCAGATATTCCCTGAATAAATCAGGATTTTCCCACTCTATGAAATCGTTCCCTGAAGATATTTGCCATACTGTAGAGCAGTGGCAGGGCAAAGGCCCATGCGATGCCGATTCCGAGGAGGCCGCCTGGATCAGGCAGCCGGATCATTGCGCCCAGTTTTGCTCCACTGTAGTATGCCATAGGACCACCCACGGCGCCGAAAATGGCGGCAAGCGCGTATCGGCCGTGGAGCCAGGCCATAGAAACATTCAGTGTCATGGCGAGGTTCACCCAGAGAAGCACCATCCAGAGAGAACTCAGGGGGGCAGGAAACAGATAGGGGACCGGAGAGAACACACCTGCAGCGATGAGAACCGAATCGAAAACGAACCCCGTAACTGCTGCGCAGAGAGCGAGGAATAGTTCAGGGCGCCAGTCATGAGAGAAAAAGAGGTGCAGACCGAGTACGAAAAGGATCACGACGACGCAGAGAAAGGGCTTGCCATGGGCTGCACCCAGCACCGCAGCAAACCAGCTGATCTGGAAGGCGATGACATTTATAACCTTGTGGAACATCGTCACTATGGATATGAACCTGAGTGCGGCAAGATCGGATCCGGCCTGCAGTCCGGCTTGAGAAAGATCATCTGAGCGTCCCCAATGTATCTCTCGCGAAAACCCGCTTCACAATAGCAGAGATAGTATTCCCACATTCTCAGGAAACTCTCCGGAAAACCAAGTTTCTTCACCATCTCTATATTCGCAAAGAACCGCTCTCGCCAGGCGCGCAGCGTCCTCGCATAATGCGGCGTGATATCCTCAAGGTGAACAAGTTTCATGTCCGTTGCCTGAGCGACTGACCTGACGATGGCATTTATTGAGGGGACAAAGCTGCCCGGAAAGATATATCGTTTGATAAAGTCTGGAGACCGAAGATGCGCATCATACACCTGGTCGGTCATGGTGATCGCCTGCAGCGCCATCATGCCGTCGTCCTTGAGAAGTCTGGAGCATGTCTTGAAATAGGTATCGAGAAAATGGTGCCCAACGGCTTCGATCATCTCGATGGATACGAGCCTGTCGAATTTTCCTTTCAGGTCACGGTAGTCCTCGAACAGAAGTTGAATGCTGCCTGAAAGTCCTTCCCGATCGAAACGTGCCTTCGCCCAGTCCTGCTGCTGCCGGGATATCGTCGTGGTCGTGACCCTGCAGCCGTAATTTCTGACTGCGTGCAGTGCGAATTCTCCCCAGCCTGTGCCGATCTCGAGGACATGATCCTGCGGCCCGAGCCGGAGCTTTTTGCAGATGCGGTCGTACTTTGCGATCGCGGCCTCTTCAAGCGTCGAGTTCTCCCTCTCGAAGATATTGCAGGAGTACGTCATCGTCTTATCAAGCCAGAGGGAATAGAAATCATTCCCCAGGTCATAGTGTGCGGTGATATTTCTCCGGCTGCCATCCCGGGTATTTATCCGGAGCTTATGGAACAGGCGGTGGAGCGGCGCCGTCAACTGAGCCATCCCCCCCTCAATGTCCAGAAGTACTTTCTCGTTCAGGATGATAATCCGTATCAGCGCCGTGAGCTCGTCGGCAGACCAGAAGCCGGACATATACGATTCGGCTGCGCCGATGCTCCCCCCGAACATAATATCCGTATAGAACGTCGTATCACAGACGGTGATGGTCGCCTGAAGTTCTTCTTCCTGTCCCCCGAATTCAAAATGATCAGAACCTTCGATGAGCGTTATTCTGCCTCTCTCTATCTTTGCCAACCGGGACAGAACCATCTTACGTGCAAACCGTGTCAGTGCGCCGAGCAGACCTGATGGCACGATGCGAACACCTGGCTCCTGACATTCCGGTACAATGCTGTCTCTGTCCATATTATGCTCCCTCCCTGCTCTTCTTGTCTGGATGGGTGTAGAACTTCGCACCTTTGATCAAGAGCCTCAGCGCCTGCCAGTAGATAGCTGCGACCACTTTTACGGTCACGAACGGATACTGCATCAGCATCAGCCGAAGCGCCGGGGCCGAGATCTCTCTTTTTGATAAGGTCAGCTCAGCCTCGAAGAATCTCTGCCCCTGGTCGAAGTCGATCATATGCACTTTCAGAGATTCTCCCGGCACGGTGAAGGTCCAGTCATAATCCATGCCCATGTCAATGAACGGTGATACATGGAATTCCTTGTGAAGCCGGTACCGTTTTTCATTCAGCGAGCCCTCGTTCTTATCCTCTCCGAGGACATAACAGAAGACCTCTCCCCAGGGCGTGTTGTGGATCTCCACGATAATGGTCTCCACCCGGGTATCCTTCTCGTCATAACAATAGTAAAAAGTCGCCGGGTTAAAGTTGTGGCCGAAATAACGAAGATGCGTCAGCATGCGTACCGGTCCGGCAGCAGGTTTGCCGGTTTTTTTGTGTACCAGATCACGAACCGCCTGGTCAAGGGGAAAAGAGGGATCGCCGAAGTGATCCTTCCTCCGGAGGTATGCGATGTTGAACCCCTGTGTGGACCATAACCATCTGTTCTGAAAAACATGGTCGACTTCCATAAGATCGAGGTAGACGAAGAACAAAGAGTAACTGAAGGCATGTTTCACCGGTATGTACCGCGCATGCCGGACATGACCCTCGTAAAGACAGCTGTACATGTTATAGCCCCTTTCCGAAAAATGTGCAGGCAGCAAGGGCACTCTTCACGCCGTCCTCGTGGAACCCATAGCCCCAGTAGGCGCCGCAATAATGCGTGCGATTTCTGCCGCTGATCTCTGCGTGCCGCTGCTGTGCGCGCGGCGCTTCACGAGTATACACCGGATGATGATACAGATACGTTCCGATGACCTTCTTGCGACTGGCAGCTTCCGGCCGGTTCAGGGTGACACAGAATTCATCCCGGCTGTCCAGTGTCTGCAGAATGTTCATGTCATACGTAAGCGCCGCTCTGCCGAGTTTTTCCCTCGGGATGTGATAATTCCAGCTTGACCACAGGATCCGGCGTTCGGGCAGGATCGATGAGTCAGTGTGGAGAACAACCCGGTTCTCCTGGTACGGGATTGCGCCGAGGATTTCACGCTCCTGCGCTGTCGGATTCCTAAGCAGCTTCAGCGCCTGATCGCTGTGGCATGCGAGCACCACATGATCGAAACGCACGGGAGCGCCTTCCGCCGTATGTATTTCCACATGATCGTCATGGCGCACGACAGCCCTGACGTGGGTATTCAGCCGGAGCTTTTCTCTATAAGGCCTTGTGAGTTTCTCGATATAGCGTTTCGATCCTCCCGTAATAACTTTCCACTCGATAGGATGCTCGATCTCGAGAATGCCATGGTTTTTGAAGAACCTTGCCAGGCTCTGCAGTGGAAATTCATGAACCTTTTCGGGATCGGTCGACCAAAGAGAAGAACCGAGCGGAATGATGAAGTAGTCGATAAACCGCTGAGAATAACCGCGCCCTCGGAGGTATGGACCCAGTTCCTGTTCTCCGGGATCCTCCCGGAGCAGGCGGTCGAAGGCACGCCGAAATCTGATGACATCCAAAATCATCCGATAGAATGAAGGGTCGATAATATTGCGCCGCTGCGCAAAAAAAGTGTTAAGGCTGTGAGGGCTGTATTCAAGTCCTGTCCGCTCGCATTTAACGCTGAAGGTCATAGAGGATGGTTGGTAGTCCACTCCAAGCCGTTTGATGAGCGAAACGAAGTTGGGATATGTCTTCTCATTAAAGACAATGAAACCCGTGTCCACGGCATACCCTTTGCCCCCCGCCATCACGTCATGGGTGTGCGTGTGACCACCGATGTAGTCATTGGCCTCGAAGAGCGTGATATCATGGTCCTGGTTCAGGAGATAGGCGGCGGTCATGCCCGCAATCCCGCTGCCGATGATTGCGATCTTCATGTCATGATCCTCTCCGTCTCATTCCAGCCACCGGTCGAGATATGCTGCAGCGAGGGTCCCCATGGCGTTCAGGAATCCGCCCCAGCAGATGTCTATGATCGATACCCGGAGCGGCCAGTCGCGCAGGAGCGAATAGTTCGTCATGTCATAGATGGTGTAAACGATGATTCCGTAGAGAGCTCCCCAGAACAGGCTCGATCCGATCAGATTATCCGGTGAGACCCGTGGGAGGGCAAAGAGCATGATGCCCGCCGGAAGGGCGATATAAACGACCAGTGCTGCCCAGATGATCGGCTGCATGGTATCGCCTGAGAGCCTGAGAAAACCGCCGAGTTCTTTCTTGTACAGGTTCGACGCGAAGATACCGAGCCAGATGAAATCAAGGGCGAACAGGATCGGGGGCAGAAACAGGAATATCTTAACCGAATGCCACATAACGCACCTCCTTGCTGTTATTCATGTCTTAGGCGGCAGTGGAAAAAATGCACTGGTCCGCTGGCGGTATTCTTCAAACTCAATATTGCCTTCATATTTCTTTTCGAGCATGGGGATGCCCGAGACCTTAAGGATCAGAAACGTGATCGTAAGGGGCCCGATTATGGTTGCCCATTCTGCTCCTGCAGAAAGTGCAACAAGGTATATTCCCCACCAGAGCGTCACTTCTCCGAAGTAGTTCGGGTGCCGGCTGTAACGCCAAAGCCCTGTCATGATGATCTTGCCCTTGTGCGACGGGTCCTTTTTGAAACAGAAGAGCTGCCAATCCCCTACTGTTTCGAACAATATACCGGTCATCCAGATGAGCACTCCTGCTGCATCGAGAAGACTGAGGGGTTTGCTGCCGGCCATTATAACAGCAGTGACCGGCAGGACTATTACCAGAAGCAATAATCCCTGGAGGAGAAATATCTGGAAGAATGCACGGATGTTTGCTTTTTTACCCCACTCCTGCCGCCAGGCCCTGTACCGGGCGTCCTCGGGGTTTTTTCTGTTTCGCAGATAAACATGCAGGGCCAGCCGGACGCCCCAGACAATGACAAACATTATGACAAGGAATGCCCTGGGCCCAAGATTTTCATTTACTGCAGCAGCTGTCAGCGCTGAGACAATGAAACCGGGGCCCCATGCAATATCCGCAACATCAAATCTGGAAAGGGACCGGGCAACCAGATACCAGAGAGTCATATAGATTACGATTACTGCAAGCTGGATGAGTATTACACGAATCATGATATCTCAAATTTTATCAAAAGAACGTGCCAATTACCAGATGGGATTTTCCCCATCTATATCTTCCTTCTGGTATTTATAAACTTCTCTCTGTTCAATCGTAACGATGCCGAGATACCCGTCAACCGTGACCGTATCGCCGGTATGAATGAGCGATGTTGCATCCGGTATGCCGGTGACACAGGCAAGGCCGTACTCTCTCGCGATGATTGCGCCATGGATAAGCATCCCGCCCCTTCGTTCGACAATGGCCGAAGCAAGGGGGACGATAAAGGTGATAGAGGGATCAATAGCATCACAGACAAGGACTTCGCCTGCCTTGAAAAACCGAAGGTCCGATGCATCAGCAATGACCCGCGCACGCCCCCGCGCGATACCCGGACCTGCCGGCTGTCCCGTTATCTGTCGTGCCTGCGCGCTGAATCCCTTCTCTTTCATCTCTTTCTCAGGATTCTTTGGCAACTGGGTATCAGGTGCGCTGCCATGATATCAGCCACCTCATATACATCCGGCCTCGGCAGGAGCATGCCGGTTTTCAGATACTCAGCCGTCTCCCGGAAAATCCAGGGATTCCCGAGCGCCCCGCGCGATTGCTGCACCGTCACAGCCTGTCTCGTCGAACATTTTCTTCACATGGAGGGGAGAAAAGACGTCACCGCTGCCGATAACCGGGATATCGAGCGCTTCTTTCACCTCTCTGATAACA
>JAOUFP010000183.1 GCA_029858145.1 Nitrospirota bacterium
CCGCGATATTAAAGGAAAAAGAGGAGGAGGCGCTCAAGATTTTCGGGAGACCGCCCGGGGATCTGAAGGAAGAGGAGGTCCCCGAACCAGAACTCTCCCTGTTCGACGTCAATCTCTTTGACTTGCTGGCTGCCTTTAAGAAGCTTCTTGAAGACGCACCTCCTGAAATGCGCACGATTACCAGGGAAACACTAACCGTAAAGGACAAGATGTTGCATATTGCTGATATTATTGAAAATCTGGAGAGCATACGGTTTGAAGAGCTTTTCAGGGAAAGCTTTACAAGAGTTCAGCTTATCGTCACTTTCCTTGCCCTTCTTGAACTCCTCAGGCTCGGCCTCGCAAGGGTCTACCAGGAAAAGGAATTCGGGAATATCTGGATTATAAATCCTCGCAATCAGGAATTATCCGGCAAAGAAGAGCCTGCACTGTAAAACGGATTGTTCTTTTTAAGGTGACTTCCGGCCTTTTTACGAAGGTGCCTGTTGAATGCCCTGCCTCTCGAGGCGTGGATGAAAGCGGCTATCCAGTATATTACTCTTCGTTGTTCGTTAAACTTGCCTTGTCCCCCGGAATGGGGTGCCTGATGAATGAAGCGTCATTTTCATTGCATGAACCGGCTATAAAATATATAGAACCACATTCGGGAGGATTTTTCGTTTGGACCCATCACGGTCCTTCACCGTTGTGTTAACGGATATCCTTTTCCCTCGTATGGTTCCAGAATACCTTTACTCTCCTTCTAAATAAATTATAACTCTTCTGTTCGAAACTTGCCAGTTTTGCATGATGAAAAAAGCTTTTAACGCATTGATATGATTATCTTTTTTGTGGCTTCATAATGATGCCTTTCCCTCAAGGGGGGGGAACATTTCCGCGCTTTCTTATTTGTTGTGCCCCGCATAATTGCGCTGATTAGAGGAGGCAAACAGGCGGTATGCGATGCGGCAAAGCATTCTCAGGAATGCTTCATTCAGGTAAATAGTTGATTAAAAACAGCACCTTCCGGTTAGATATTAATGGCCTTTTCGAAGGTGTATCAACTTCTTAAGTATCCGCCTGAATTTCCCCTTTTCTTTTGTCTCATGCAGTGTGGGATAAATCTTAATCATTCCATCCCTGGATACTTCAAAATGTTTTCTTAGTGTTTTTTCTCTCATAAAATAATTATATCAGCAAAAAATGAAACGGCTACCTTATTTTTGCCTGCGAGGCTTTTTTTTCAAGGCGAAGCATCAAAAAGAAAGGGAGGTCGACGGTATGCCAGTCAGAGCACATCCTTATCCCTCTGCAGACGATCCGGAGGGCAGCGAAACTCCCGTGCTGCAAGCGACTCAAGGCTGTGTTGCCGCTTTGGTTGCCCGGATATGTTCAGCGATATGGCTCAGTTATGGAATAAGTGATTAAGGCTTTAAGATCCCGTAACAGTGCCCACCACAAAGACGACAACGCATATGCAGAGCAGAAAACCGGGCGCTTATCAGGCAGTGACCCGGCTCTTTTGGTGAAACCGGATAAGGGGTTGCGCAGACCTGTCATTGTGCATGTCTTCTTCTGACGAACTTGTCAATTTCAACGGCGATGATAACGCTAACGGATACGGAGAGTATTTCTATCCATTCGGGTATTGCCAGAGGGACGGTGCGGAATACCCACTGAAAGGCCGGCACATAGATCACCGCCAGATGCGCAAAGAGCGCGGCGATCATGCCGAAGAAGAGGAAGGGGTTGCTCACCGGGCTTATGGTGAAGACGGACTTCAGCTCCGAGCGGGAGTTCCAGGCCTGGAAAAACTGGAAAAACACCATGGTCGTTACCGCAACCGTCCGTGCCTGTTCTGTCGTGTCTCCCGCCCGGAGGGCGGCGGCATAATTGAAAATGACCCCGAGGGATATGACCGCCCCCACGAGGGCTGTTCTCTGCAGGAGCATCTTCGACATGATCCCCTCGCGCGGGCTGCGCGGAGGCCTCGACGCGACCCCTTTTTCTCCTGGCTCGAAGGCGAGGGCGACATCCTGAAGGCCGTTGGTGACGATATTTATCCACAGGAGCTGTGCCGGGACGTAGGGAATGGGCAGGCCCAGCAGCATGGCGCCGATGATCGACAGGACCGCGGCGACTCCGGTAGGGATGAGGAAGAACGTTACCTTCTTTATGTTGTCGAATACGACCCTCCCTTCTTCGACCGCGGCAAAGATGCTTGCGAAATTGTCGTCGGTGATGACCATGTCCGCGGCTTCCTTGGCCACGTCGGTCCCTGACCTGCCCATCGCGATGCCGATGTGGGCGGCCTTCAGCGCGGGCGCGTCGTTGACGCCGTCGCCGGTCACCGCGACGATGTTGTCATGCTTTTTGAGCTGTTGGACGATTCTGAGTTTGTGCTCCGGCGCGACCCGCGCGTAGACGGAGACGTTCTGCACGCGATGGTAGAGCTCTTCGTCGCTGAGCGCCGAAAGTTCTTTGCCTGTCATCACTTCAGCCGCCTCATTGGTGATGCCCAGTTTTTTGCCTATCGCCTTGGCGGTGATGGCGTGGTCGCCGGTGATCATTACGGTGCGTATCCCCGCTTTCCTGCATTTCTCAATGGCGTGCAACGCTTCCTCGCGAGGCGGGTCGATCATCCCCTGCAATCCTGCAAGGACAAGGCCGGTCTCCACATCCTGATGGGAGATATCCCCGGTTTCACGGGGGACCTCCTTATAGGCCATGGCGAGCACCCTCAGCCCCTCGCGGCCGAAGGTATCCGCCGCGTGGAAAAATTTGTCCTTTTTGAGTTCCTCCCTGATCATGCACTCAGTGCAGATATCGAGCAGCCCGTCAAGAGACCCTTTGACAAAAATGAACTTTCTGTCTCCGTGCGTATGGAGGGTGGCCATGTATCCCCGCTCTGACTCAAACGGGATGAGCGCCAGCTGCGGGAAGCGGGCCCTCTCTTCTTCAGGGCTGAGGCCGGCTTTCAGGGCAGCGACGATGAGGGCGCCTTCCGTGGGATCTCCTTGCACCCTGTACTGTCCGTCTTTTTCGTACACATCGGATTCATTGCAGAGCAGTCCTATCCTGAAGACCTGCCGGAGCATTTCCAGTTCTTCAGCTTCAACAGGCATCTTCTCGTGGAGCAACTCCCCCTCCGGTTCATATCCTGTGCCGGTCAGCTCATACGTATGAGCGCCGTCGTACAGAAGCCTGACGGTCATCTCGTTTTTTGTCAGAGTGCCAGTCTTGTCGGAGCCTATCACTGTGGTGCTCCCGAGGGTCTCAACTGCGTGGAGCCTGCGCACGATGGCGTTTCGTGCTGCCATACGTGAAACGCCGACCGCCAGGGTTATCGTGACCACGATGGGAAGCCCCTCGGGGATTGCCGCAACTGCAGCGGCCACCGCCGTCATGAACATGTCCTTTACGTTTTCGCCCATCAGTATCCCCACGAGAAAAATGCCCAGCGACGCTGCAAGGACCAGCAGGCCGATATTCCGCGCAAAGGCCTCTATTTTTTCCTGGATAGGGGCTTTGACCAGACCGATGTCCCTGACATTCTGGGCGATTTTCCCCAGGGCGGTATTCCTGCCCGTCTCGACAACAACGCCCCGTGCCCGTCCGTTTATTACACTGGTCCCCATGAACGCCATGTTTCTCTGGTCGCCCGGCGTCAGGTTCCCTTCGCTTAAAGGAGCGGTGGTCTTATCAGCGGGGACCGATTCTCCCGTAAGCATCGCCTCTTCTATCCTCAGTTCAAGGGCGTGCAGCAGCCGTATGTCGGCAGGGACCTTTGTGCCGGAGGAGAGCAGGACGATATCCCCGGGGACAAGCTCCTCGCTGTTGATCTCTTTTTCCTTCCCCTGCCTGATCACCAGCGCCTTTGGAACGACCATCTTTTTGAGCGCCCTGACGCTCTGTTCCGCCTTGAACTCCTGGACATACCCGATGGCCGCATTGAGAAGGACAACCGCAAGGATGACCCCTGTGTCTATGTATTCCCCGAGGGCGGAGGTGATGACCGCGGCAATCATGAGGATGTAGATTAACGGATTGGAAAACTGTGCCAGCAGTATCCTGAGCCTGCTGATCTGTTCCGCCTCGGCAAGCACGTTCGGCCCGTATTCGGCGAGGCGTTCCTTTACCTCGTTATCGTTGAGCCCCTCAGGACGGCTGTTCAGTTTCTCTATGGTTTCTTCTGGACGGAGCTGATACCAGTTCATCCCTCTTCCCCCTTTTCTTTTGCGGCGTACAGAAAAATTCTATCATCTTTGAGAGGTAAAGTTTAGAGCGAATTCCGGAAAAGCGATAAAAACTTATTTATAGTGATAAGGGGTATGAGCTTTTAATTGCATTAAAGCAAGTGGTCGTCATTTTACAGCGCGGACAAATTTGTTCAAAGGACAGGAAGTGATTTGTGCAGGATGAAGGAAAGGCAGCCGCATTTCAGGAATGAGTCCCGGGGAGCGAATAAGGCAGATGTCAATATTTACGCCACTGCATCGGCACAGAATTTCTGATTGCGTATCCATTCAGCTTGTCGAAGAGTTTATCGGCTTCAGCGCACTGCGACTCAACGAAGCTTCTGAGTGCCGGAACCTCGTCTCTTCCGCTGAGATTTTGTCCGTTCTTTTGTTTATTGATCCAGGCGTCGAGATTTTTTTTGATGTTCATCCAATCATTCCGCAATGTGGCAAACTGATAAAAGGTAATTCTCCACCATTCCTCATCATGCCCGCCGGGCATGTTGTCCTGGCGAGGGATCTCCTCGAACAATACGACTTTTTTCCGCGTATCAACTTTTACGCTGAAATTGGCCATAAAATCCATGCCGACGAGTCCTTCGAAGTGATCGGAGAGCGATGCACTGATGGTAACGGGGATAAAATAATCCCTGGCCTCTCCTATCTGAACACTGTCTATGATCGAGATGATACCGGGCGCAGTACCTCCGATGCCGCCGACAGCTGTGATTAAACGTGCGTTGTCTTTTCGAAACAATCCGAGTTTGTCGGCTAACTCATAAGAGATAATCATTCCGGGAGACCCTGTATCGAGAAGCATTGGAGCAGTCTCTGCGTCATTGAACTTTACCGAAATGATTACCCTCCTGGCGATGCCTTCATAAGCCTTGTAAGGAACCTCGAAGCTCCCCGGTTTTTTATTCCTGTCGGCGGACAGCATATCGGTTCTCTGAACACTATTCGCTGAAGGAGCGGAACTTTCCGGGGGCCTGGTGATGTCAGAAGATTTTTTGTAGCGGGTCAGGTCCTGATCGGTAAAAGACAGTGAAGAGTCGGCAAATGAAATATTGGGAATCATAATAAGCAGAATCATTAAAACCGATAAATTCATGGTATATCCCTTAAATAATCAGGCATTCATTTGGCTGCGTAACCATATTTTATCCATTGTGGCCGAAAAACATCAATTGTTCACACGTGTATCACGGCGCAGATGATACGCGCATATTCGTCGAACTGCACCTGGTCCGGTGCGATGCCGCCCGGTAATCGCATTTTCCGCGCCGGACCGTTTCTTTCTCTGTCTCGCTCAGCAGATGACGGGTAAATTCAGTTTATCGAGCGCATTGCGCAGGAAAGGAAGCGAGCAGGCGAATCTTTATTAGGAAGCTTTGCGGGGGCATGGCAACGATTGGGGAGCCGGTGTTTAAGGGAGCAGGCAATATATCTGTAAATCTAGACCTCGTAAATAATCGGCATGATCATCGGTTTTCTGTCCATGCTGTTGCGGAGGTATTTCTTCAGGACGCTTCGTATCTTCGCCTGGACAAGCGATTTGTCGGCGATCATTTCGCTGTCGAGGTCCTTTACCGTAGTGTAGACGAGTTCCTTCACATAGTTGATGATCTCCTGAGAGACATCCTCGAATATGAAGCCTCTGGAAATGATATCCGGGCCGGAAACAATATTTCCGGTAAGCTTTTCGATCGCCATGATAACGATAACGATGCCGTCATGAGCGAGCTTTCGCCTGTCCCTGAGGACCATGTCCTCAACGTCCCCGACGCCTTTTCCGTCGACGAATATCCTGCCTGAGGTGACTTTGCCGTTAAGGCGGGCGGAATCGTCTGTCACCTCAAGGACATCGCCGTTATCGAGTATGAATATGTTTGCTTTTTCGACACCTGTTTTTTCAGCGAGCCGGGAGTGATAGACCTTGTGACGGTGTTCGCCGTGGATGGGCATGAAGTACTTCGGTTTGACGAGGTTGAGCATGAGCTTCAGCTCTTCCTTGGATGCGTGGCCTGAAACATGGATTTCAGAGACCTTTTCGTAGATCACATTGGCTCCGCGTCTGAAAAGGTGGTTGATGATCCTGCCGATGGAGTTTTCATTTCCCGGGATTATCTTCGCGGAAA
>JAOUFP010000184.1 GCA_029858145.1 Nitrospirota bacterium
TAATTAAAAAAACACTGAATTCAAAAGGTATTTCGTTTTGTTTACATCTATGGAACAGAACTGTTTACATTGTGAAGTATTGTTTATCATTTGAAACAGTTGTGTTTAGAATGTGTTCGATCTGGTTAAATAAATGCTGTATTGTTTCACAATCAGACAGTGCTGTATTTAATTTACCAAACAGTACCATCTAAATGAAATACGATTGTTCTTTTAAAAATAGTATTCGTTTTTGTTTTTTATTTTATTGTTGACAATAGTAAATATGTTGTTGTATAAATATAAACAGTGATGTCAAAACAACCACGAAATACATTAACGAGTCTATTTTCCTCGGCAATCAGGGCAGAGGTGCTTGCCCTTCTTTTAAACAACCCGGAAGAAAAATTTTATGTAAGAGAAATCGCTACGCTGGTCAGGAAAAATCCTTCAGGAGTTAAAAGGGAACTGGATAATCTCGAAAAGATGGGGATTCTGACGAGCAAAAAGGTGGCGAATCTGAAATATTTTCAGGCAGAGAAGCAATCTCCTCTGTTTGCAGAATTGAAAAACCTTATTGCGAAGTCTTTGGGGATTCACGGGGCGCTTAAGGCATTACTGAAAACATCCAATGTGAAAATAGCTTTTATCTACGGACCTTACGCAGAAAGTGAAGATGCTGATGCCGTAAGTCTCCTTATTGTGGGTGGAAATTCTCTGCCTGCGGAAAGTATCAGGGATATTGAGGAAAAATTCGGGAAAAAGGTCCATATCACTGTAATGGATGAAAATGAGTTCAAGAGCAGAAAAGAGAGCGGAGAGGCTGAACTCGAAAAGCTCCTGTCAGGCAATAAGATAATGCTGATGGGGAAGCTTTAACTTACTCTTCCCCTTATTTCGGGGATGGAAAGGTGGTGAAGAACATGGCAGTGAAGAAAGCAGCGGCAGCAAAGAAGCCTGCAGCAAAGAAGGCAGCTCCTGCGAAGGCGGCAGCAGCGAAGAAACCGGCAGCAAAGAAAGCAGCTCCCAAGAAGAAAAAATAAGTTGCCTGTTCTTTCTTCTATGGCTGGAGAATAGCGGTTCTCCAGCCTTTTTTTTTGCCTATATTAGCATAATCGGCAACGTTTGTGGTAAAGACAGATATAACTAGCTGATATTAAAGATTTATTTGCAGGGCAGGGCTTCTTGAAATCTTTTCCTCAGCCTCTAAGGTGATGTCCCAGGAATCAGGGCTTGCAAGCAATTTCTGCAGAAATTTTACATTACTGGAATGGCCTGATTTGCTGGCGATGATATGCCCGTAAATTGGGAAACCGAGGAGCGAAAAATCACCGATCGAGTCGAGGACCTTGTGCCGGACAAATTCATCCGGAAACCGTAATCCTGTCGAGTTCAGAATACCGTTTTCTCCAAGAATTATGGCATTTTCCAGAGAGCCACCCTTTGCGAGGCCGTTTGTGCGAAGGTACTCTATGTCTTTCAGGAAGCCGAACGTTCTTGCGGGTGCAATCTCCCGGGCAAACGATTCTTCATTTATATCAAGG
Source organism: Nitrospirota bacterium (assembly GCA_029858145.1). GTDB lineage: Bacteria > Nitrospirota > Thermodesulfovibrionia > Thermodesulfovibrionales > UBA6898 > JAOUFP01. The sequence continues at coordinate 1,524 of JAOUFP010000184.1, forward strand.
CTGATCTTCTGTTCACCGATGCCATGATGATTAAAGCTGATCCTGTATGTTATTCTGCTGCCCATATAGGGAAACGCAACTATTTTTGAATGGCCGTCTTCAAAGGCGAAGGGCCTTTTGATCCTCAGGTACGGTCTCTTTTTCCCCTGTTTTGCGATGCCTGCCCTGAGTATTATACTGATGAGTTCCGTAGAACTCCCGTCAAGGATGGGGATTTCAGGCCCGCTTACTTCTATGTAGATATTATCGATGCCAAGCCCGGCAAGCGCGGCCATGAGATGCTCGATCGTCCGGATTTTAATGCCGTTTTGGCCGATCGTTGTTGCAAATGCCGTATCGATGACCGAACCTACATAAGCCTTTATGACCATGGGCTTATCGGTTCGGATGAATATTACTCCGGTATCCCTTGCGGCAGGCTTTAATGTTACCCTGGCGAGTTTGCCGGTATGAAGGCCGATGCCTTCAAAGGAGATCTCATTTTTTATTGTTCTCTGTGCACGCATTTCATAATGAGAAAGCAAATTTAATGCCAGATAAAATATCCTGTATAATCAAGGAATGAGGCTGATCATGGTGTTGATAAATATACTCAGATGTATAATGTTCGCAACAGTTTGCCATGAACAAGCCTGTTTTATCCGGTAATAAACGGCAAGGTCAGGCAGTAACTCATTTGCAGGCACCTCCAACGATAATTTCAGGGATTCTGAGGGTGGGCATCGCGTCGGTAACCGGGACCCCCTGCGCGTCTTTTCCGCACGTCCCAATGGAAAATCCGAGATCATCTCCCACCATATCGATGAGCTGCAATATCTGGGGACCATTGCCGGTGAGCGTTGCTCCTCTGACCGGATCGCCTAAACGGCCTTTTTCAATGAGGTAACCTTCCTGGACATCAAAAACAAAATCACCTGTCACGGTATTGACCTGGCCTCCCCCCATTTTTTCTACAAAAAGCCCCTTCTCTGTAAAACGGAGTATCTGCTCTGCAGGGGTCGACCCTTGTGAGATAAAAGTATTCGTCATACGGGGAATAGGCCGGTGCTGATATGATTCCCGCCTGCCGTTGCCGGTCGCGGAGGCACTGTCTTTCATTGCGGAGAGTTTGTCATACATGTAGCTTTTCAGTATTCCATGTTCTACGAGCACCGTCCTTTGTGAAGGGGTGCCCTCGTCGTCGAAACGGAAGGAGCCTCTTTTGCCGGGGAGTGTTGCGTCGTCTATTACGGAAATGAGGCTGGATGCAACCCGAGCGCCTGATTTGTTCGAAAAAACAGAAAGCCCCTGCTGTGAAAGATCCGCCTCAAGTCCGTGGCCGATCGCCTCATGTATCATAGTGCCTCCGGCGTTTGAAGATATTACGGCAGGCATTCTGCCCCCGGGTGCCTTTCGGGCGCTTAACATCATGAGCGCCCTTTTTGCCGCTTTCAGGCTCAGCATTTCCAGATCATTATCCTCGAAGAGTTCAAATCCGCACAACCCTCCGGCAGATTCATAGGCTGTCTGAATAATGTCTTCCTGCGCTGCTACAACCTGAATGATGAAAGTAGTATAGACCCGTTCATCTTCAGAAAGGAACCCGTCCGATGTCGCTATCTGCACTCTCTGCAGTGAGTCGCGGTATATAACGGTCACCTGCTTTATCCTGTCATCAAAGCTTCTTGCCGCAATCTCAGCATCCCTGACGAGTGATATTTTACGTTCGACGGGGATATCTTCAGGAGGATATTTTAGGGGAAAATCTACTGCCGGGACGCGTGTCTTCAGATCCATTACAGGCGGCAGGGTCCCGTCCTCGGCCGCCCTGCTCACTTCCGCGGCGGCCCGCAGCAGCGACTCTTTGGTTATGTCATTGCTGAAGGCGTAGGAAGTTTTCCCCCTCGCGATGAGCCGTATGCCCGTTCCGTAATCTGTGCCGTTTGTTATTTTTTCGAGCTTTCTGTCTTCAAGGACAAGGGATGTATGCCTGCGGTGCTCTACGAAAACATCGGCATATTCACCCCCTTTTGAAAGGGCCCTGTTTATTAACGCAAGGTGGAGTTCCTTGTCTATCATTGCAACCCGTGTATACTATAAATACCTGTGCTTTTCAAATTAACCTTCAAAAAAATATAATGTAAGCTATTATAGCACTAAAGCTGTGGTCAGAGATATTTTCTGCGGCCAGGACGCTTCAATGTCAGAAGCACCAGGCAATGATGACTGAGCAAGGAGGAGGTTTTATGCCTTTATTGGGAGTGATAGGCGGCAGCGGCTTGTATGATATCCCCGGCCTTGAGATCACGGGCGCTGAAAAAATTGCCACGCCCTACGGAGATCCTTCAGACGTATACCGGATAGGGAAATTAGCCGGCACCGAGGTCGCATTTTTACCGCGACACGGTACAATGCACCATATCCAGCCGCATAAGATAAATTACCGGGCGAACATATGGGGATTCAGGGAACTCGGAGTAACCAAGATCCTGTCTGTCGGGGCAGCGGGCGGCATCAGCGGCCCCATGGAACCGGGCAGTATCGTTGTGCCGGATCAGATTTTCGACATGACGTCGGGACGGCATTCGACTTTCTATGAATACGATGAGGTGGTGCATATAGATTTTACAGAGCCTTTCTGTGCCGGCCTGAGGGAACGCATTTTTGCCGCATCGGAAATGGCCGGCTTGAGGGTCATCAGGAAAGGCACCTATATTTGCGTGAACGGCCCGAGGCTCGAAACAGCTGCCGAGATCAGGGCATTCTCGATTCTGGGCGCTGATATGGTCGGCATGACCGGCATGCCGGAGGCGGTACTTGCGCGCGAACTGGAGTTGTGTTTTGCGGGCATATCAGTCATAACAAACTATGCGGCCGGCATATCGGGGAAAAAGCTTACGACCACAGAGGTCGTTGAATCCATGAAGGCGGCAACTGAAAAGATAAAGGAACTGCTCAAGGCTTTTTTTGCGACTGATTTTCCCGTCCCGGCCTGTTTCTGCGGGCAGGCATTAAAAGAAGCGAAAATGTGAGAGAGATAAAAGCGATGCAATATTATTCTCATCACTGTTGAGGTAAAATGGAACATTGCAGATGATCCTGATCGTTGAAGATAAAGAATCCATGGCTCAGATGCTCAGGGAAACCCTTGAGGCTGAAGGGTACAGTGTCGTTATTGCAAGGGATGGTCTGGAGGGGATCAGACAAATAAAGGAAAACCGGTTCGACCTCATCCTTACTGACTTGAAGCTCCCGAAAAAAGACGGGCTAGAGGTGCTCAGAACCTCGAAAACTGAAAACCCTCTCATTCCGGTCATACTAATGACGGCCTTCGGGACAATAGAGACAGCCGTAACTGCGATGAAAGAGGGGGCGTTTGATTTCATCACCAAGCCCTTTGACACAGACCATTTGCTTCTGCTCATGCACCGCGCACTCGAGACGCAGCGGGTGCTTACGGAAAATATTCTTTTGAAGGATGAGCTATCCACGAAGTTCGGCATCCCGAAAATAATCGGAAAGAGTCCCTGCATTCAGGAAGTTGCACAAAAAATTCAGAAGGTATCGCCTGCGAAGACAACGGTCCTTCTGCTGGGCGAGAGCGGCACGGGGAAAGAGTTGTTTGCCAGGGCGATCCACAATCTGAGTGAGAGAAGGAATTACCCCTTTGTCCCTATAAACTGTGCTGCAATTCCCAGAGAACTTCTGGAGTCGGAACTCTTCGGCCATGAAAAAGGCTCTTTTACCGGTGCGGAAGCGAAGAAGCTCGGAAAATTTGAACTTGCTGATAAAGGGACGATATTCCTGGATGAGATTGCGGAGATGGATCTTTCCCTTCAGGCGAAACTGTTGCGCGTGATACAGGAAGGAGAGATTGAACGTGTTGGAGCCGTCAAATCCGTCAGGATAGATGTAAGGATAATTGCGGCGAGCAATAGGGATATCGAGAAGGCGGCTGCAGAGAAGCTCTTCAGGGAAGACTTGTTTTACCGGTTAAACGTATTCCCGATCGTCATCCCTCCCCTGAGGGAGAGGAAAGGTGATATCCCCTTGCTTGTTGACTATTTTATCGATAAGTATTGCTCCGAGTTGAAAACAGGTAGAAAGACCATCTCAGCCGACGCCCTTGAACTATTGAACAATTATCCGTGGAAAGGGAATGTCCGGGAACTCGAGAACTGTATCGAAAGGGCACTCATCCTCTGTGAAGGAGACTTGGTTACTGGGGACAATATCGTACTGAACAGGCAGATGCTGTTTGAAAGCTCTCTGAGAAGCTTACCGATGGATGGTCCCCTGGAGGATTCCGTCAGGGAGGCGGTGCGCATTGCCGAGACGCGGCGCATAAGCAAGGCATTAAAGGAAACAAAGGGGAACAAGAGCAGGGCAGCCGAGCTTTTACAGGTGAGTTACAAAACCCTCCTGACAAAGATCAAGGATTATGGAATTGAATCCTGATTATTAAAATCATTTTGTTCCGCTGCGGTATTTCGTTCAGGTTTCGCGGGAAGCAGCAGGCGAGGTGCCTGCGGACCAGGGGCGCTGAAGCGATTTTCTTGACAGTATAAACCGCTTGCAATTATTATAAAAAATGTCCAACTATCTGAAATTATAGTGATTTCCAATTTCCCGTTTCAGGAGGCGATTCGGTTTTCATAAGATACGTGACGAAATCCGGGAAGAAAAATCTAAACAAATTTGATTCTGGAGGCATTTGTGGCAGGTCATTCCAAATGGGCGCAGATAAAACACAAGAAAGCGCATACTGATGCAAAAAGAGGAAAAGTATTTACAAAGATAGTCAAGGAAATCGCAATCGCGGCACGTCTCGGAGGTGGCGATGCAT
>JAOUFP010000185.1 GCA_029858145.1 Nitrospirota bacterium
GTACTGGAGCGGAGATGAACGGGGACTATGTTCTCCTGGAAATCTGAATATATTTCCGCTTGCTATCCCTGTGGGGACGCAGATTCCCCATGCGGCAGGCGCTGCAATGGCGGTGAAGTACCGGAAAGAAAACAGGGCGGTTGTCGCGTACTTCGGCGACGGCGGCACATCGAAGGGTGATTTCCACGAAGGGGTCAACATGGCAGGAGTGTTTAAGCTGCCTGTTGTTTTTATATGTCAGAACAACCAGTGGGCGATATCCGTGCCGAGAGAGAGACAGACTGCGTCAAAGACCCTGGCCCAGAAGGCATATGCCTATGGTTTTGAAGGGATTCAGGTGGACGGGAATGATGTTTTTGCGGTATATAAGGCCGCTGCTGACGCCCTGAAAAAGGCAAGGGAAGGCGGCGGCCCCACATTTATCGAATGTTTTACCTACAGGATTTCAGACCACACGACAGCTGATGATGCGACGAGATACAGGGAGAAAGAGGAAGTCGAGTTCTGGAGAGCAAAAGACCCTCTTCTGCGGTTGAAATTATTTATGGAAAAAAACGGGCTCTGGACCGGTAAATATCAGAGAGACGTTGAAGAAAAAGCGACCGCCGAGGTGAACGAGGCTGTGAAACTCGCCGAATCCGCTGAACCGCCTGAGCCACTGGATATGTTTAAGTATACTTATGAGGCGATGACTCCGATACAGAAAAGGCAGGCAGGGGACCTCTGATATGGCCACACTGAATATGGTCCAGGCGATAAACCTTGCCCTGAAAGAAGAGATGGAGCGGGATGACAGCATTGTGCTGCTCGGTGAGGATGTTGGTAAAGACGGCGGGGTTTTCCGGATTACCGAGGGACTTCTGGAACAATTCGGACCTGAGCGGATCGTTGATGCCCCTCTCGCTGAGTCAGGCATAGTGGGCGCTGCCATAGGCATGGCGGCATATGGCTTGAAGCCAGTGGCAGAGATTCAGTTCATGGGATTTATTTATCCCGCGATTGACCAGATCTTTTCCCACGCGGCAAGAATCCGTGCACGTTCACGGCGGAGATTTACCTGTCCCATGGTCGTCAGAACTCCCTACGGTGCGGGAATAAAAGCGCCTGACCTCCATTCGGAGAGCACCGAAGCGCTGTTTTGCCATATGCCCGGATTGAAGGTTGTTGTCCCTTCCACTCCCTATAATGCAAAGGGGCTTCTTATTTCTGCCATCAGAGATCCTGACCCCGTGATCTTTCTGGAATCGACCCGGCTGTATCGTCTCATAAAGGAGGAAGTTCCTGAAGGTGACTATGCCGTGCCTCTTGGAAAGGCGAGGATCGCACAGGAAGGCAAGGATTTGACCGTTATCGCCTGGGGCAGCATGCTCCACAGGGCGTTGCAGGCGGTGGAGGGCTTCAACGCGGAGGTCATCGATCTTTTGACCCTCAGCCCCTTTGATATGGAAGCTGTTTATGGATCAGTAAAAAAAACCGGCAGGGTTGTGATCGTTCAGGAGGCCCCGAAAACATGCGGGTTCGGCTCTGAACTTTCCGCTTCCATAGCAGAAGACGTAATGATGCATCTGAGAGCCCCGGTCATGAGGGTTGCCGGCTATGACACAGTAATGCCGCTGCCGAAACTCGAGGACTATTACATGCCGACCGTTGAGAGGATAAGAAAGGCGCTGAATGAGGTGATGAAATACTGAACTGATTATGTCGATTACTAACTGTCTCAAAATAGTATTCCTTTGAAGTAACGCCCCGTGCCCTCCAGGGGGTACAGGTTTTCCCCGTGAGATAAGGGGAGGTCAGGAGGGGTTATGCCGGGGAATTAATCATCTCCTCATTGTTGAGTGCAGAGAGAATAATAGATACATCATTAGAGGGAGGGGACATGTTTAGGGAATTTAAAGAATTCGCGATGAAGGGCAATGTTGTAGATATGGCTGTCGGCATCATAATCGGTGCAGCCTTCGGTGCGATCGTAAAATCGCTCGTTTCAGATATCATTATGCCGCCTGCAGGGCTGCTCCTGGGCAATGTTGATTTTGCCAACCTGTTTTTTGTCCTCAAGGAAGGCGCTGCTGCCGGGCCGTATGCATCGCTTGCCGATGCCCAGAAGGCCGGAGCAGTTACGATCAATTACGGCCTCTTTGTCAATACGGTCATCAGTTTTGTTATTGTGGGCTTTTCTGTTTTTCTCCTTGTCAGGAGCATCAACCGACTGAGGAGGCAGGAGGAAGCGCCACAGGCCGAACCGACAACGAAAGACTGTCCTTTCTGTCTCTCTGTCATACCCATCAAGGCGGTCCGTTGTGCGCACTGTACTTCAGAATTGAAAGGTTAACTTGGAATATAATAGGAGAAAATTTCCCGAGGAGGTCTCAATGAAAAGGGTCGTTTATGTCTTCATGTTCTGTTTTGTTTTTTGCGCGTCGGCAGCGCATGCCGGATTTTGGGATGGCCTGCTGAAGAGCATCAGCGGTCCTGCCACCGGCGAGCCGGACAATGATACGGTCGTCAGCGGCCTGAAGGAAGCCCTCTCTGTCGGGACCAAAAACGCGGTCAGCAATGTTTCACAGGTCGATGGCTATTTCGGAAACAAGATGATCAGGATCCTCATGCCCGAGAAGATCCAGACGGTTGCCAATGTGCTCAGCAAGGTCGGATACCAGAAAGAGGTGGACGATTTTGTTCTCAGCATGAACAGGGCGGCTGAGAAGGCAGCCCCGAAGGCTGCGTCCTATTTCGTCGGGGCGATTAAGGAAATGTCTTTTGAGGATGCCCGGGGCATATTGAACGGCGGGGATACGGCGGCGACCGAGTTCTTCAGGAAAAAGACCCACGACAAAATCTATGAGGCGTTCAAGCCGATAGTATCCTCGAGCATGAACGAAGTCGGCGTGACCCGTTCATATAAGAACATGATGGCAAGATATGAATCGCTGCCCTTTGTTGACAAACAGGCGCTCGATCTCGACCACTATGTCACGAACAGGGCCCTCGACGGACTTTTTTATATGGTCGGGGAAGAAGAAAAGAAGATACGCACCGATCCGGCGGCTCGGGTCACAGATCTGTTGAAGACTGTTTTTGGAAAGTGACCAATTGCGGTGATGATTACAAAGGAGCCGAAAGGCAGTTAGAATGGAATCGATATGGCGTTAAGCTGGTAACCATAATCTGGAATTGGAGATAAAAGGAGAAATGAAAAGATATTGTTTTCAATGGCTGGTACTACTATCTTTCCTGATTTTGCCTGCTTTAGCGTATGGAGAAGAAACGGTGACAAAACAGGAAAAATCAGCTCCTGTTACGGAATCTCCTGTGGAACAGAAAGCAGTGGCAGAGGATGAAAGACCATCTGCCGCATCAGAATCTCTTGAAGGCCCGGCAGCTGAAACAGAGCCTTCCGCCGGGGAGGAAGAATACGAAGAGATTGCCGAGGAAAAAGGTATCGCGGATCCTCTGGAGCCCTGGAACCGCATCATGTTTACCTTTAATGACAAGCTCTATTTCTGGGTTTTAAAGCCCGTTGCACAGGGATACAGCGCGATTGTTCCGGAATGGGGACGCGTCAGGGTGAAAAATGTTTTTCATAATATCACCATGCCGGTCCGGTTTGTGAACAATCTCCTTCAGTTGAAGATCGATGAGGCGGGAACAGAGGTGATCCGGTTTGTCCTGAATTCAACTGCCGGTGTCCTGGGTATGTTCGATGTCGCGAAAAACATAGATCTCAGGGCACATGATGAAGATCTCGGTCAGACACTTGGAATGTACGGATTCGGGGACGGCTTTTACCTTGTCTGGCCTGTTCTGGGGCCTTCTTCGCTTCGGGACACCGCAGGCACTGCGGGTGATTTTTTTCTTGATCCCGTAAACTACATCACGCCGGCAGAATCGGGAATAGCCGTGCGTTCGCTGGATGTTACAAATAAGACGTCCCTGCGTATCGGAGACTATGAAGACCTTAAGGAATCAGCCCTTGACCCCTATATCTCTTTAAGGAACGCGTACTTTCAGTACAGAGAGAATAAGATAAAAGAATAGTAGTTATTAACTCGGCATGCATTCACTTGAATTAGTCATCCCGGCTGGCACGGTCTCCTCAGGGGACTCGCCGAGGCGGGAATTCTTCTTTGTTTTATTTATGGTAAGCCGTCCGATTCGCGACTAGCGGGAATGACGGCTTATATAATTTGATTGCAGGGTTAAAAAGAACGGCCGGGGAGATACCCGGATGATTCGCGAGCCGCAAACCCTCCGGGTATCTCCGGCTACTTCAGCACTTTTTTCTTCAGTTTCTGTACGAGGTCCTCGTAGGAACCGGAGCGAATTATCTGGTTGAATTGTGTCCTGTAGTTATTCACTAAACTTATGCCTTCAATGACGATGTCGTATACTTCCCACTTCTGTCCTTTTTTGAATATCTTGTAATCTACGGGGATTTCGATTTCCTTTGTGGTGACAATTCTTGTTCTTACCGTGGCATAAGAACCCTCGGTCCGCTCATCGGTGTAGACGACTTTTTCTTCTTCATAGCGTTCTATTTTTCTTATGTAGGTATCCTCAAGAAGGTCGGAAAAGAGGGAGGTGAATTCCTCCTGTTCCTGGGGGGTTCTTTTTTTCCAGTGAAGGGCCAGGGAGCGCTTTGCCATTTCTTCGAAGTCGAACCTCTTTTCAACTGCTTCACGGATCTTCGACCTTCTTTCATCCAGTTTTTCAGGTTTCTTGAGTTCTTTATTATTGAGAATCTGTATGACCGCGTCGACTGTCTGTTTTACCTGTTCCGTCGGTTCGCCTCCCGCGGCTTTAAGAGGAAAAACAACCAAGAATGAAAAACAGACAACAAAAAGGCGGAATGCAATGCTGATTTTTTTTTCCATAACCTCTCCTTTATACCTGTCCGAACACATATTTGGAGATCAGCTCCTCGATATCGATCGCTGATTCTGTTTCTCTCAGTTTACCCCCATTTGCGATGAGTTTATCTGATCCACCCGGAGATATCTGCACGTACTGTTCGCCGATAAGGCCTTTGGTTTTTATGGAGGCGATCGCGTCCTCCTGGAGTTTGATATCCTTGTCAATAGAGAGTTCGACCACTGCGAGATAATCGCTGTTGATGCCCACGCTTTTGACAGTTCCTACCTCAACGCCGGCTATCTCAACTACAGCCTTCGGTTTTATGCCCCCTGCCTTTTCGAATTCAGCGAAGACAGTGTATCCGTCTTTGCCGACTATTTCGAGTTTCCCAAGGTTTATCGAAATGTACGCAAGAGACAAAATGCCCAGCAACAGGAAAAATCCCACGGCTATTTCAATATTAAACTTTTTCATCTCAACTCTTACCTCCTCATGACATTAAGATAGCGTTTCTATCGGGCCTTCAAGACTGCCCGTTATAAACTGTCTCACTGCGGGATTGGAAGAGTTCAGGATTTCTTCAGGCGTTCCATATTCTTCTATCAGGCCATTATACAGCATCGCCACCTTATCGCTGATCTCAAAAATGCCCGGAACTTCATGACTGATGATTACCGCAGTATATTGATATTTTTCATGGGTTGTCTGTATCAGCCGGTGAATGGATCTCGAAATTACGGGATCGAGACCTGTTGTCGGCTCATCAAAGAGGAGGATGGCGGGCGCCGCAATCAGGGCCCGCGCAAGTCCGGCCCTTTTCTTCATGCCCCCGCTCAGTTCCGCGGGATACTTGTTCCCCATGCCCTTCAGGCCGACGTCCTCGAGCGCCTGTATAACCCTGTCCCTGATTTCACTTCTGCCCAGTTTTGTCTTTTCCCTCAGTTGAAAGGCGACATTGCCATACACGGTCATGGAGTCGAAGAGAGCACCGCCCTGAAAGAGCACTCCGAGTTTTTCTCTTATTTTGTCCATTTCCGTGGCGTCAAGAGTGGTGATATCAGTCCCGTCGACCAGTACGCTGCCGCTGTCAGGGCTGAGAAGACCGATGATATGTTTTATCAATACACTTTTGCCGCAGCCGCTTTTCCCCATTACAGTGACAACCTCTTTGCTGGGAATTGACAAATTAACGCCGTTAAGGACTTTCTGCCCATTAAAGGATTTGTAGAGATCGATAATTTTTATCACTGTTTCTTTCCAGTTTTAAAGTGTGTCAGCATTTTTTATGTCCCCTGGGCACCGGCTATATCAAGAAAGAGCCGAGCGAATAATCCCAGACGAGAATCAAGATTGAGGACATTACGACCGCTTCTGTTGTGGCTTTGCTCACCCCTTCAGCTCCATACCCTGTATAAAATCCCTTGTAACAGCATATCCAGGAGACGATAATCCCGAAACTAACGGATTTATATAATC
>JAOUFP010000186.1 GCA_029858145.1 Nitrospirota bacterium
GCAGATATTGTGGTGATAGCAGGGATAATTGCCGTTGGTCTTTTTGCTGTTCAAAACAAGGGGACTGAAAGAGTGGCCGGTGCCTTTGGCCCGATCATGATTGTCTGGTTTCTGTCCCTGTCAATTTTAGGGATTCTATTCATTTCTGAAGCCCCCCAGGTTTTATATGCATTAAACCCTTATTACGGGATAAAGTTTCTGGCTGAAAACGGCCTGGAGGGATTTATAACGCTTGGGGAGATTATACTCTGTGCAACAGGTGGCGAAGCCCTTTATGCTGATATGGGGCATCTCGGGGGGAGACCGATACGGGAGGCGTGGGTGTTTGTTTTTACGGCCCTTGTATTGAATTATCTGGGGCAAGGAGCATTTTTGCTGAAGCATCCCGATTCAAAAAACATACTCTTTGAGATGGTGTTATCTTCTGCGAAGGGACTGTATATCCCTTTTCTTCTGCTGAGCATAACTGCTACGGTTATCGCTTCGCAGGCGATGATTAGCGGCATGTTCTCAATTGTATATCAGGGAATAACGACCCGGATTATGCCGATGTTCAAGGTCGATTATACCTCTGTAGAACGAAGATCCCAGATATATCTGAGTTCGGTCAACTGGTTTATGCTCATCTCCGTACTGTTTATTATGGTGGAATTTCAGGAATCAAGCCGTCTTGCCGCCGCATATGGTCTTGCGGTTACCGGCACAATGACGCTCACCGGCATTATGATGGCATGGATATTTTACCTGAAGAAAAAGCCGCTGCTGTCTCTTGTTTCAGTATTCGTTACCTTGGTGGACATGATGTACCTTACGGCAAATTTTTATAAGATACCGCATGGCGGCTACTGGTCGATCATACTTGCGATGATCCCTTTCGGGATGATTCTCCTCTATACAAGGGGGCAGAAGATGCTTTACAAAATGATGGAGTTCATGCCCCTTGAGGAATTTCTCCATAAATATAAAAGGGTGTATGCAACTCACTCAAAAGTGAACGGAACCGCCTTGTTTCTCTTAAAAGACGTCAAAGAGATACCTTTTTATATAACCCAGACAATGTTCTATCATGGAATACTGTATGAGGACAATATCTTTGTTTCCGTTATCAAAAGGGATGATCCTTTTGGTGTCACCGGGTTCTTCCGGCCTGATCTTGCCGATGGTCTCAGGGTTTTTGAAGTGCAGATGGGGTATATGGAGGTGGTGGATGTTGAAGAGATATTGAGGGAAGCAGGCATTGAAGAAAGAACTGTTTTTTACGGGCTGGAGGATATTATCACGAACAATCCCCTCTGGAAGATGTTTTATTTTATCAAAAGGAATACCCCTCCTTTTATCAATTTCTACAAATTTCCCCCAAAAAAGCTTCATGGTGTGCTGACAAAAGTAGTCATGTAAGTATGGAGTGCCGTGCGAAACCTTAAGAGTATCCTTGACAGATTTTACGGGGAATATGATTTTAAAGAGCGGCTGCGGCATGACCCGATAGAGTTCCCTCACCGTTATAAAAATCCGCGGGACATTGAAGTTTCGGCCTTTATCGCGTCTTCACTCGCCTACGGGAAAGTCGGGCTCTTCAAATCCGCGGTTGAAAGAATATTATCGGGGATGGGAGCGCATCCCTCTGTGTTTCTTCTTGAGTTCAGACCGGAAAAACACGGGAGACTATTTGAAGGCATAAAATACCGGTTTAATGAAAACGAGGATCTGCTCGCCCTGATGTTTATGCTTCACAAGGCACTGATCAGGCACACATCGCTCGAAACTCTGTTTAAAAAATATCACCGGCCTGATTCCCTTACTGTTGAGGAGGGGCTCTCAGGATTCATTGCTTCTCTCCTGAAAACAAACACCGCGCGAATCTATGGAAAGGACATCAAGCCTGCCGGATTGAGACAACTTTTACCATCTCCTTTGAATGGGAGCCCCTGTAAACGCGGGAATTTGTTTTTGCGGTGGATGGTGCGTGACAGGGACATCGATTTCGGCATATGGGAAGGCATTCCCAAAAACAGGCTGATCATCCCTCTGGATACCCATATAGCAAGGATTTCCAGATGCCTTGGATTAACAGGGCGTAAATCGCAGGACTGGAAGGCGGCTGTCGAGATCACTGAATCATTGAAGCGTATTGACCCCGAAGATCCGTTGAAGTATGACTTTGCCCTCTGCCACCAGGGAATCTCAGGCATATGCAGAGGGAAGAAGGAAATCGTGGGGTGCGACGGATGCTGCCTTAAGAACTGCTGACTGTTTCAAACACTCAAGGTCTTTTATTTATAAGAGTATTCAGAACAGAATGAGGCGCACATACAGGACAACCAGAAAAGGGCTTGTGGCAAGGCGCACTGCATTCCGGGGGTTAGTTTAATAGCCTATAAGTGTGTCTGAATCTGACAATAAGCCTGTTATCCCAAGCTCCTCAAAGTGCTGAAGGGCCGGCATTGAAACTCTGTGTGACCGCTTTATCGCCTTGAAAGATCCTTCGGGATATAAAAGCCCTATTTCCATGATGACATCTCTTCCGGGCATTTTGATATCGAAAAATTTGCTGTCAACCCTTTGCCTGATGGGGATATCAAAATATCTGGCACTCTGAACTTTCTCCAGGTCCATTCCCGTAACATCATATACCCTCAGGATAAGTTTGGCTCTTTCACCCGAGATATCCTCAGGTTTTATCTCCCAGCTGGCAAAGACGATCGACGGGTCAACTTCCAGGAGTAACAGCTCATTTTCTCCATACTCTTCGGGCAATTCAGAGGGAGAAAGCATCTGCAGTTCTTCTTCGGGGAGCTCCTCTTCGGGTAAAAATACTCTTATATCAAAGGCTCTTTTCAGTTTTTTCTCTCTCCGGGGAGATGCAGCATATATGGCAGCTGTTTTTTTCTGTATCTCCGTTATCTTTTTCATCCCTTTAGAAACAGCGGTCTTCACTTTTTTCTTCACCGTTTTTCGGGGTGCTGCCTGAGGCCTTAGCGCCTTTTCTCCTGGTTTGAGTTTGGCCCCTGCAGTTTCTTTTGTGACGGGAGATTCTTTTGCTGAAGCTTTCTTTTTGGGGGAGGTTTTCGCTGCTTTTGCTGCGCTTTTCCTCTCTTTTATGGGCGCAGTCTCGGCTTCAGCCGATGTCTTTATTCTTTTTGTTGTCTTTGCGGCAATCTTTCCGGAGACTCCTTTCCCGGGTTTCTCAGTTGCAGCTTTTTGGAGTGTCATAACTTTAACTGTTTTCCCTGGTGCTGCCTTAGTTTTTGAAACAGCGGTCTTAACCGGGGATTTTTTCACCTGCTTCTTCTCAGGTGGTTTATTGAGTTCAGTTTTACTGCCGGACGTTTTTGACCTTGTTTTTGAAGCGTTTTCCTCTTTTCCCTTTTCTTTGCCCGCAGAGGTTTTGGTTAATTTCCTTGTCTCGGAAGCGGACTTTGTTGCTGCGGGTTTTGCCGCTTTCTTGACCTCTTTCTTTTTTTCGGCTTTAACGGGAGTATTTTTTTTATCAGGTTTTTGTGCTGTTTTTTTCGCGGGAAAATGTGCGGTTTTGTCTGAAGAACCGGCTTTCGTTAGTGACTTTTTTTTATCCATATATAACCTTTGCCGTAATTGTAACAAAAATTTAAAAAAATTATTTATTTTTTCAGTGTGCTTCAGCCCAGTTTTGTCCATATCCGATATCGACCTTCAAGGGCACGGTAAGCCTGGCAGCTTCTTCCATCTTCTTTTTTACGATATGCAAAACAGTTTGCAGTTCTGATTCGGGAACTTCGAAGAGCAGTTCGTCATGGACCTGGAGTATCATCCGTGCCTGTATTTTCTCACGGAGAAAAGTCTCCCGTATCTGTATCATCGCAATCTTTATGATGTCTGCCGCGGTGCCCTGTATCGGGGAGTTGACGGCGAGCCTTTCCCCCTGCTGCTGTATATTCCTGTTATGGCTGTTTACCTCTGGCACCGGCCTTTTTCTGCCGAAGAGGGTTGTCACATATCCTTTTCCCTTCGCTTCAGCAATGATATTCTTAATGTAGTCTCTTACGCCCGGGTGCCGTTCGAAATACTGTTTTATATATTTTTCAGCGTCTCTTCTGTCTATATTCAATGCTTCCGAAAGGCCGAACGAGGACATTCCGTAGATCACGCCGAAATTCACTGTTTTTGCGGTCCTCCGCATATCGGGTGTCACCTTTTCAAGGGCCACACCATAGAGCTCCGAAGCGGTCCTTGTATGGATGTCGATATCCCTGTTGAAGGCATCGACAAGGCCCTGGTCGGCGCTGAGATGGGCGAGTATCCTCAGTTCAACCTGGGAGTAATCCGCAGAGAGCAACAGGCCTCCCGGCTCTGCGATGAAGGCTTCCCTGATACGTATTCCCCACGCCCCTTTTACCGGTATATTCTGGAGGTTCGGCTCGCTGCTGCTCAACCTCCCGGTTGCGGTAACCGTCTGGTTGAATGAGGTGTGCAGCCTTCCTGTACGAGGGTTAATGAGCGCCGGCAGTGTATCAAGGTAGGTAGACTTGAGCTTTGTCAAACTCCTGTAATTGAGGATTTCCAACGGGATTTCATGGACTTCGGCAAGTTCCTCCAGCACTTCCATCCCTGTCGAGAATCCTGTCTTCGTCTTTTTTGACGGACTGAGGCCGAGGCTCTGAAAGAGCACTCTGCTCAATTGTTTCGGCGAGTTAATGTTGAATTCTTCTCCCGCAAGGAAAAAGATGCGTTTCTGTATGCTGTCTATCTCGACAGCCATTTCTTTGGACAGGCTGTTAAGGATGGCAGGGTCAATCTTGATCCCGGACTTCTCCATGCCTATGAGCACTTCGATGAGCGGCATCTCGATATCGAAATAGATCCGCGTGAGCCCTGTTTCCCCGAGTTTGGCAAACAGCAGATCTTTCAATTCATAGGAGAGGGCCGCGTCTTCTGCTGCGTAGGAGGTCGCTTCTTCTATGGGGACCTCTGCGAAAGACGCCCTCTTCTTCAGCACCTCCATGAAGGATTTCTTTCTCCTGGAGAGGTATTCGAAAGACACCTCATCGAGGCTGTGATTTGGCTTGTTCGGATTCAGAAGATACGCGGCAATCATGGTGTCGAAGAGTGTCCCGGCTACGGCAATCCCATTCTGTTCGAGGAGCATGATGTCGTATTTCAGGTTATGTCCTGTTTTGGCGATTCTGGTATCCCCGAGGACCGGCGAGAGTGCTGCGGCAGCATCCTTTATGGACAGCTGGGCGGCTGGACCGTCAAGTCTGCCGGTATGCGCAACAGGGATATAAAAGGCCTTTTCTTTTTCCTTGCAGAGCGCGATGCCGACAAGGCTGTCGGTCAAGGGATTTCTGCCCGTTGCCTCTGTATCGATGGCGATTACGTCTCTCACCTCTGATAACACCTCTTTCAGTTTTTTCCCTGAGGTGATCGTTTCATGTTTTCTTTCAATACTATCAGCCGACGGCAGGAGTCTCATCAGGGTGGTAAACTCGAATTCCCTGAACAGGGGCAGAAGGGCCAGCCAGTCAGGGGTCTTCAGGGTGAACTCCTCAATATCAATTTCCACAGGAACTGCCACATCGATCGTCGCGAGTTTCTGACTTAAGCGGACGATGTCTTTGTTGTCAGTCACCATTTTTCTGAGTTTTTCTCTCTGTATCTGTTCGGGATGTTCGAGAAGCGCTTCGATGCTGTCAGCGCAGGAGAGGAGTTCTCTGGCTGTTTTTTCTCCCACCCCCTTAATCCCGGGGATGTTATCTGTGGCATCACCGGTCAGCGCCATATACTCCGTGACCCTTTCCGGTCCTACCCCGAATTTCTCTTCCACGTAAGCGCTGTCAAGCACCCTTTCTTTCATGGGGTCATAGATCTTTATCCGCTCATCCACAAGCTGCAGCATATCTTTGTCCGCGGTCACAATGTACACCTCGGCGCCTTTTGCGGCGGCATCTTTGGCTATGGTGCCGATGATATCATCTGCTTCGTATCCCGCGAGTTCGAATATCTTTATGCGGAAAGCGGATATGACCTTTCTGATTTCAGGAAGCTGTTGAACCAGTTCCGGCGGTGTCTCGGGTCGCTGGGCCTTATAGTCCCGGAACAGCCTGTGTCTTTTCGTAAGGGCCGGCGAGTCGAAGGAGACGGCAATCGCATCGGGCTTCTTTTCCCTCAATATCTTCAGGAGCATGGTGGTAAACCCGTAGATGGCGTTCGTAGGGAAGCCTTTTGAATTGGAGAGTCCCTTAATTGCATAGAATGCGCGGTAGACATAGGAATTTCCGTCGATGAGGTAGAGGTTCATGGGTGAAATTATACCTAAAATTGACTAATGTTGCGGTATTATTTTA
>JAOUFP010000187.1 GCA_029858145.1 Nitrospirota bacterium
TTGGGCTCGTAGGTAACAGTGGTGAGAGGCTCCATTACAGAGGCAGGCACCTCTACCCTGACGCCTATATCAACAGGGTTCTGGAGCAATGTCAGGTTCAGCTTTTTGGCTTCTTCCTCAAGCCATCTCGATCCCTCCCGCCCCGGGGAAAGGATGAGATAGTCAGAAAGAAATTCTCTGCCGTCTTTGAGGCGTATACCCCTGTATTTACCTTTTGCAGTTACGACTTCTGAAACCTCTGCCCTGAAAATGATGTCTGCTTTTTTTTGAATGTCTTCTTTTATCTTTTTCAGGAGTGTTTTGCATCTGTCTGTCCCGATATGCCGTATCTTCGAAGGTATGAGGGTCAGGTTATTCCTTGAGGCGAGTCTTTCGAGCGCCTGAATCTGTTCAGCATTATCACCGAAGGTCGCGGCAGGAGCTCCGTAATGGAGGTATATTCCGTCGACATAATTTATCAGTGATTTCACATCGTCTGTATCCATGTACCGGGAAAGGAACCCGCCTACTTCGGGGGAGAGACTGAGTTTGCCGTCACTGTATGCGCCGGCTCCTCCCCATCCGCTCAGAAGATTGCATTCCCTGCAGTGGGTGCATGAAATTTTTTTGTCCTTGGAGGGGCATCTCCTTTGATGGATGTCCTTGCCCTTTTCCAGAATGAGCACCTTCAATTTCTTTTCCGCTTTGAGCAGTTCAAGCGCAGCAAATATCCCTGCAGGCCCTGCACCCGTTATTATTACATCGTATCTTTTCATCTCACTCTTCCATCAAGTCGGAAATATTCCATGATTCTCTCATGAACTTCAGGGCGCCGTAATTTGTCAGATCAAGATGTATCGGGCTTATCGAAACGCAATCTTGCTGCACAGCCTCCATATCAGTGTCTTCCCCGTGTTCCCAGTATATTTTCCCGCCGCCTATCCAGAAGTGTTTCTCACCCCAGGGGTTGAGCATCTCCTGTATTGAATTTTCATATATCCTCTTTCCCTGGCGTGTCAATTTTATTCCCTTTATATCTTCTCTGCGGATATTGGGTATGTTTACATTCAAGAGGGTGTCATAGGGAAGGGAATGGCGAAGGACATGCTCTGCTATCCTTGAAGCAAAAAAAGATGCTGTCTCGAAGTGATAGTGCTTGTCGCTGATAAGGGAAAAAGCTGCAGAGGGAATTCCGAATATGGTGCCTTCGATTGCGCCGGCAACAGTCCCCGAGTAAGTAATATCATCTCCGAGATTAGCGCCTTTGTTAATTCCCGAAACGATAAGATCAGGCTTTTTCGGAAGCAATTTGTTTATGCCAAGGGTCACGCAATCGGTTGGGGTTCCGTTTACGCTGAAGACGTGTTCCCTGATCTCTTCAGCCTTCAGCGGTCTGTGCATAGTCAGTGAATGGCCGGCAGCGCTTCTTTCACGGTCAGGAGCCACGATATAAGCTTCGCCGTGATTTTTCATCGCCTTGTAGAGAGCTATTATTCCTGGTGAATGAATTCCATCGTCGTTTGTTACCAGTATGACTGACATATAACCGTATTCTAACAGAAACCGTCGGGTGGTGTTCAGAAAAATATTCTCACTATACGAGCAGACGTCATATCTTGATCTGAATGGAATTATTTGAAAATGCCATACGGAATATAAGTGACAAAAAAAGGCACATATGACATAAAATGTTAGAAAACACTTTAATAATAGGCCATATGTGCTTGATTTTAAGGCAATAAAAGTGGTATGCTTTGTGCATTTCAATTATGAAATGAATAAAAATAGTGCAGAGAATTCAAGAATGCGTGAAGGAAGTGTCTCAGGAAGGTGCAATATGTGGCAGATGAAAAAAAGCTTGCCCTTTGCGGAGTTTTTATGCACAATAGGCAAAAAAAAATCCTTCCTCTTTAAAAAAACAGTATCTAATGGAAAGAAAGAAAAAGCTTACATATAAAAAGGCCGGTGTCGACATTAACGAAGGCGACAGGTTTGTTGATTTAATCGGACCTCTTGTCAAAAAAACTTTCAGGCCGGAAGTGATGACGGATATCGGATCTTTTGGTGCGCTGTTCCGTATCAATAATAAGAAATATAAAAATCCTGTTCTCGTGAGCGGCACAGATGGTGTCGGAACGAAATTAAAGGTGGCTTTTCTGGCTGACCGGCATGATACTGTCGGCATCGATCTCGTCGCGATGTGTGTCAATGACATCCTGACAAGCGGAGCAGAACCTCTTTTTTTCCTCGATTATTTTGCAACAGGCAAGCTCAAACCTGAAAAGGCTGCTGAAGTGGTGAAAGGTATCGCCGCTGGATGTATGGAAGCGGGCTGTTCTCTGGTAGGAGGAGAAACTGCGGAGATGCCCGGTTTTTACGCGAAGGGCGAGTATGATCTTTCCGGTTTCGCGGTAGGTATCGTTGATAAGTCCGGGATAATCGACGGTTCAGGCATAAAAGACGGTGACGCTGTCATAGGCATCGCATCGAGCGGCCTGCACAGTAACGGTTATTCTCTCGTGAGGAAAGTGTTCTTTGATCTGAAAAGAATGAGTGTGAAAAAGTTCCTTCCGGCCCTGGGATGCTCTTTGGGCGAAGAGCTTTTGAGGCCTACGAGGATATATGTTAAAGCCTTCAATGCGTTGAAAAACAAGGTTGACATAAAAGGTATGGCACATATTACCGGTGGCGGTATAGACGGGAATTTGCCGAGAGTTTTTCCAAAGGGCGTAGGGGCAGTTATACGGGAAGGGTCCTGGCTCGTGCATCCGGTCTTTGAATTAATACGAACAACAGGTAATGTGCCTGACGAAGACATGAAGAGAACATTCAATATGGGAATTGGCTTCATGGTCATTGTCGATGAGAAAAAGAAAGCGAAAACCCTTGATATTTTAAAGAGAAACGGATTCAGTTCTTATGTGATAGGGAGGATCGAGAAAGGCGTGGAAGGAGTGAGCTATGCAAAAAGTTAGATTGTTTATAAAGAAAGCTTTCACTCCCATTACGATAATGTTCATTCCTCACAGTGATGTAAGAGCCCTGCGGGTTAAAATTCCGTCCATAGGCATTCTGGCTTCGATCGTTTTATGGTGCATCGGGACAGTGTATGTCTTTTCTGTTGCGATCAACGCCTTAGAGTACAACAGGATGAAAGAGAAACTCGATTATTATTCTGGGCAGTTTTTAGAGATGAAACAGGCGGTGATATCTTTAAAGAGTGCCGAAGCCGATTTCCGGAGGCTTTTTTCCTTTGGCACGAAAGATCGTGTTCTTGAGCATATTGATACCTCTGATAATGGGTCGATCGACATGGAAGAATTAAAAAAGCAGATTAAGTTAAGCATGGAAAGTGTCGGAGAAATAAAGGATTATTTGAGTCAGCAGAGGGATCTGTATGTATCGACACCAAAAGGATGGCCGGTTTCAGGCAGGATATCATCTTCCTACGGATACAGACAGCATCCGAAAACGGGAATGAGGGACTACCATAGCGGGATGGATATCGCCGCAGATCCCGGATTAGCGGTAAAAGCGACAGCCGACGGCATCGTGAGCTTTGCAGGCTGGAGTGGCGGAAGCGGAAATCTCGTAGCGCTGGAGCATGGTTTTGGATATTCTACGTTTTATGCGCACAATAAACAGGTGGTCGTTAAAGTCGGCCAAAAGATAAAACGGGGTGACATAATCGGTTATGTTGGGTCAACCGGAAACTCGACAGGCCCTCATCTGCACTATGAGGTTTGGAAAAAGGGGAAATCCTTGAATCCATATAATTTCATTAACGGGAGGTCATGATGTTTCATAAAAACACTGAAAAATTGGAATCTTTTATAGGATGCAACTCCGCCTTCAAGGGTAATGTCGATTCCAAAGGAACTCTCAGGGTGGATGGCGTTGTGGAAGGAAATATCAACGCTGACTGGGTCGTAGTAGGAGAAACGGCTCATATAATCGGGAATATAATCGCGAGGGGCATTGTGGTCGGCGGCAAAATAGACGGCAATTTGATGGCAAAAGAGATCGTCGAGATAAAGAATAAGGGGTATATCAACGGTGAAATAATGAGCAAAAAACTCGTTATCGCAGAAGGCGGCATTTTTGATGGCAAGTCCACGATGCAGCGTGAAGAAACGAAGGTGATCGAACTTCAGACTGCAGAGCAGTCCAAGTAGCCGGCTGTAAAGCTTAGTTCAATAAGACAGGTATGGTCTGTACCAGAAGCGATAATACGGATAATAAACGGGCGGATAGTAAAACGGATCATACCAGTAGGGATATCCGTAAGGATACAGATAATATTTTTCTTCTTTCCAAAGATAGATCTCTTTTGCATCAAAAACCGGATAGACATATTCAATGTCTCCAAGCAACTGCTTCCGGGTGCCGTTCAATATGCCTGCGAATGTTATATCTCTGCTGTTGCGGTAAATTAAAGGGTCAAGATATTTAGTTGTCATTATGATGAATCTGCCTTCTGAAAAGTCCCTGTCGGTAATGTTGCCGAACCTGTCCAGAGGAGTATGCACGACTTCGATTTCACTTCCTGCGCCGGTAATTTTGGTTTCAGCGATTATGCCTCCGAAAATAAACATTTTATGCAGGTAGGCATCCGTATTCTGCTGCAGTTCTTTAAAGGGGATATTCTTTTCAGCAACGTCAACATATTCCCTGGAAATTACATGAGCGCATGATACAAGTGCTACAGACAGAGGGATGAGGATAAACAAACATTTCATTTGCAACTCCTTATTTAAGTAAGTATCATTTTATTAATAGAAGTTCAAGACAAAAATGATATAATGTGTCTTGCGCCTATCAGCGAGGACCGCAGAAATAACAACTATGAGTTGAAATTTATGGTATCTCTGGGTTAGTCTAATTAGCCTGTAAATTTACTGTTTTGGAGGGTTTTAATGGCAAAAAAAGCAGCAAAAAAATATGTTTACTTTTTTGGAGATGGCAAAGCGGATGGCAGGGCAGATATGAAGAATCTCCTTGGAGGGAAGGGCGCTAACATTGCCGAGATGACGAACCTCGCGATTCCGGTGCCGCCCGGCTTTACGATAACCACCGAAGTCTGCACACTGTACTACAAGAACAATCGTCAATATCCCAAAGAATTAACGGGGCAGGTTGAAACTGCTCTTGCAAAAGTCGAGAAGATCATGCGCAAGAAGTTTGGCGACCCGAATAATCCTTTGCTGGTCTCGGTGCGCTCAGGCGCCCGCAGTTCCATGCCCGGCATGATGGAAACGGTGCTGAATGTCGGACTCACCACGAAGACTATTCCCGGACTTGTCAGGAAAACGAATAATGAACGTTTTGTCTATGATGCATATCGTCGTCTGATGATGATGTATTCCGATGTTGTTATGGAAAAAGCTGCGGGAATAGAGACTGAAGGTGAAGGCATTCGCCACAAGCTTGAGCATGTCATGCAGAAGATAAAAGATGAGAAAGGATACAAGAACGACACGGATTTGACGGTTGATGACCTGAAAATGCTCTGTGATGAATTCAAGGTGGTTATCAAGAATACTCTTAAAAAGGAATTCCCTGACAATCATATGGATCAGCTTTGGGGCGGTATAGGAGCAGTTTTCCAGTCCTGGATGGGAAAACGTGCTATTTCATACCGTAAAATAGAAAAGATTCCCGAAGAATGGGGAACAGCGGTGAATGTCCAGTCTATGGTTTTTGGTAATACCGGCGATAATTCCGCAACCGGCGTTGCCTTTACCAGAAATCCTGCAACAGGGGAAAATATGTTCTTCG
This sequence comes from Nitrospirota bacterium, assembly GCA_029858145.1. Taxonomy (GTDB): domain Bacteria; phylum Nitrospirota; class Thermodesulfovibrionia; order Thermodesulfovibrionales; family UBA6898; genus JAOUFP01. The sequence continues at coordinate 5,758 of JAOUFP010000187.1, forward strand.
GCGAATGGCTGACGAATGCCCAGGGTGAAGACGTTGTCGCCGGCATCAGGACTCCCAATCCGGTGAATAAGGCCGGAAAAACAGCAGATACTCTGCACCTCCCCTCACTTGAAGAATCTATGCCGAAGCTGTATAAACAGTTGTTCGGCATACAGAAGAAACTGGAGAAGCATTATCAGGATATGCAGGACATCGAGTTTACCATTGAAGATGGACGACTCTGGATGCTCCAGACAAGAACCGGAAAGCGCAATGGTCAGGCTGCCATTCGCATGGCGGTTGAGATGGCGAAATCAAAACTTATAACAAAACAGACGGCCGTTCTTCGTGTAAGGCCCGATCAGATCGATGAACTTTTACATCCCAGTGTTGCCCCTGTCGCCGAAAAACAGGGAGTTGAACTTGCAAAGGGTCTTCCCGCAGGGCCTGGGGGCGCTGTGGGCAGGATTGTACTGACAGCTGATGATGCCGAAGCATGGGCGAAGAAGGGAGAAAAAGTAATTCTCGTGAGAACCGAGACCTCTCCTGAAGATGTTCACGGTATGCATGCAGCTCAGGCGATC
>JAOUFP010000188.1 GCA_029858145.1 Nitrospirota bacterium
TACCTCCCTTTTCTTTACTTTGATTTGAAGTCCGGACAACGATATGACCTCTATTTTATCACCTTTGATAATCACGTCATCGGAAGAGGCAGACCATACCTCACCGTGCAGGGCAACCATGCCCCCGTCTTTTGTTATATCCGTGATCGCCTTTCCCACAGTCCCTATAAGACCCTCCCCGCCGGTTGCAGGTTTTCTCCTCAAAGCCCTGTAGGCGAGGCTGAATGTCGCGGTAAAGAAGAGGGCGGTGAGGATGACAGCGGGGAGGATGATCGAAAGGGAGATGCGCAGAAAAGGCGCAGGCGATTCAAAGAGCATAAGGGACCCGATTACCATCGAAATGATCCCCCCGATGGTGAGAAGGCCGTGAGAAACAATCTTTATCTCGAGAATGAACAGGATAAGCGCTAAAATGATCAGCAGCAGGCCGGCGTAATTTACGGGGAGTGTCTGAAAAGAGTAGAAGGCGAGAATGAGAAAGATCGCCCCCGTGACGCCGGGAAAGATGGTACCCGGGTTCGTAAGCTCGAAGAACAGGCCGTAGAAACCGAGAAGCATCAGCATATAGGCGACGCTCGGATCAGAGATGAAGGTGAGGATTTTATACCTCAGGTCCATCTCGGTACGGGTGATCGTGGCATCAGCGGTAGCAAGAGTTTTTTCTCCCGCGGCAGTGGTCACTTTTTTGCCGTCTATCTCTTTCAGCAGGGAAGAGAGGTCCTTGCTTATGATGTCGATGACATGTTCCTTTAATGCCTCGGTTTCGGTTGCAGAGATGCTTTTTCTTACCGCATCCTCCGCCCATCGTGCATTTCTTCCGGTCTTTTCCGCAAGGGATCTGATATATGCCGCCGCGTCATTTGTTGCCTTTTCGGACATTGTCTTGTCCATTTTTTCGCCCATCGAAACAGGATGGGCTGCGCCGATATTCGTGCCCGGAGCCATGGCGGCAACATGAGCGGCAAGGGTGATGAAGGCCCCCGCAGAAGCGGCCCGCGCCCCGCTTGGTGATACATACACGACAACAGGCACATCGCTGGCAATGATGTCTTTGACAATGCTCCGCATGGAGGTGTCGAGCCCCCCGGGCGTGTCGAGTTCGATGACAAGCGCCTCAGCCTTCAGCGCGTTTGCCTTGATTATGCTTTTGCCTATGAATTCAGACGATACCGGGTTTATGACCCCATTGACTTTGATGGCGAGGACCTGTTTTTTCTGATTGCCGAAGACGCCCGAGGCGAGAAATACCACGGATGCTGTCAGCAGGAGACAGATAGCGAAGAGTTTTAGTTTTTTTACAGGTGTATGCATGTCAGAGTATAATAATACAATATAACGGTAATTAAAATGGTATCATAAGGTCTTCAAAAAAGACAGGGTGCAGATATCGGGTTATAAGAAACCTGTTTCTCCGTTTGATTATTTGACAAAGGATTGTTATTTTTGATATAAAAAACGGTTCACTTTTTGTTAGAATACTTCACGTTGTCATTTCTGATATTCCCGGGTAGCTCAGTCGGCAGAGCAGGTGGCTGTTAACCACCCTGTCGGGGGTTCGAATCCCTCCCCGGGAGCCATTCTCCGCACATATTCCATATTCGTCACAAAATTAAAACCAATTTCGTCCGCACGCATATGGGAATCTTGTCATGCTTTCTGTTGCTTCGCTCTTACGGATAACTGAAACGAGCAATTGAGCCTGAGTCAGGACTTTTGAGCTCTTTTTTTTACGGCGAACTGTATTTTGCATTCAACATTTAAGCCTATAATTGAAATTAACAAATAAATTAATAAATTTAACTTGACGCCTGACCTTTCTGGTGATAGCCTTTAATCAAAGGGGGGATAATCAAAATTGGATAGTACGTAATTGAAGGGTTTATCATTTCCCGGTAAAAACCAAGCCTTTATTTACGGGCGCGGAGAGCGCCGGGTCTTATGGATTTTGGAAAATAGCCGGGCTGCCGAAGTGATTCTGAGGCAGGGCGGTTTTTTTGTTTTTTTTAATGGACTTCTTCGAGTTTGATTGAGCGGAAGACGTTTAAGACGTGCAGATAATAGCCGTCCGCATACAAGAGGGGTGATCGACAATTGTATTCATTTGAGTATGGGTAATCTCTTTTAATAAATTTTCTCTTTCCCGCGGCTTGATGCTGCGGGAAAGATTGGAAGTGTGAGGGGGCGATAACAATGAAGGCCTATAACAGGATAGGCGTTGTATTTCTTTTCATCTTCTTTTTGACGAACAGCATTGCCTTTGCAGCTCAGGGACACCAAAAAAAGGTCGAAATAAATGGGTTTGTTATAGACGTAAAAAAAGCGGAAAACGATGATACACAAATAGTGGTAGGAAAAGACAAGGACAAAAACAAAAAGTGGATCGTTCAGTTCACAGGGCCCATCCGGGAGGCTGACAAAAAACAGCTTCTGGATCTGGGCTGCCGCATCAGCGATTATGTGCCGGAGTTCGCGTTCATTGTCACGATGGATGAAAAGACCCAAAAAAAGGTTGAGAAGCTTCCCTTCATTGAAGGCGCTGTGAGGTACAAGCCTGAATACAAGATAGAAAAAAGCCTCAGGGAGAAGGTCGGAAAGAAAGAGATAGGCAAGCTCCATATAAGGGTCGATTCCGCTGAAAACCTCCCTGTTCTCCTGTCGGCTGTACTCAGGAAAAAGGGCGAAATCCTGGATGCGGGCAAAGATGTTGCGAGAGTAAAAGTCGACCCGAAAGCGATCAGTCAGCTTGCAAGCCTTGAAGAGGTCCTCTGGATCGAAGAGGCTGTTGATCTGAAGCTGCTGAACGATATTTCCAAATGGACTATCCAGACGTATATCCCGGATAACACCAAGATATGGGACAACGGAATACTTGGCGAGTGGCAGATTGTGGGCATCGGAGATACCGGTCTGGACTACGACATGCCCTGGTTTTATGATCCATCGGGAGCGCCCATCGGGCCCACACACCGGAAAGTTGCCGGGTATGCGTCGTGTGCAGACGATTATGACGGAGACTATGGACACGGCACTCATGTCGCGGGTACCGTCGGAGGCTATCGTTTTGACGGCCTCTCTGACGCAAACGGTATGGCACCAATGTCCAGGCTTTATATTCAGGACATTACCCCGGGAGAGGAAATCTATGTTTATCCTCCCTCAGATCTTGGAATTATGTTCATGACGCCATATTACGCAGGAGCCCGGCTCCACACCAACAGCTGGGGGGCTGACTACAATGGATACGAAACATACGCAAGAACCGCCGACCGCTTTATGTGGGAGCATAAGGATTTCCTCGCTCTTTTCGCGAGCGGGAATTCAGGTGATGGAGCAGGCAGTGTCGATACCCCGGCCACTGCTAAAAACGTCGTCAGTGTCGGAGCCTCGGAGAACGGCCTCAATGCGGAGAATGTGGCATGGTTCAGCAGCAACGGGCCTGCCGCGGACGGTCGGATTAAACCGACGGTCATTGCTCCCGGGGTAAATATCGTCTCTGCTGATTCCGACGGCATCAAGAACAGTTTCAACAGCGGGACGGTTGCCTCAAGCGGCACATCAATGGCCACACCCGCTGTCGCCGGTGCAGCAGCCCTTGTGAGGCAATATTATGCCGATGGCTACTGGCCCTACGGAACAGCCAACGCTGCCTATGGTTTCGTGCCGTCAGCTGCTCTGGTCAAGGCAACGCTCATTAACAGCGCCCAGAATATGACCGGCAATTACACTGATGCCCCCATCCCTTCCACCGGACAGGGTTGGGGAAGGATAAACCTTGACAACACTCTTTATTTTTTCGGTGACAAAAATTATCTTGATGTGTCTGACGTGACGAACGGCCTGACAACCGGCGCGTTATGGAGGCAGAGGTTTTTTTCGACGGCCGGCCTGAAGGTAACGCTGGTCTGGACAGACTACCCCGGCACAGAAGGAGCAGCCAAATCGCTTGTGAACGATCTTGACCTTTCAGTAACTACAGCGGACGGTTCTGCATATATCGGCAATGTTTTCCAGAACGGCGTGTCGGTCACCGGAGGCACAGCCGATGAACTGAATGTGGAAGAGCAGATTTTCATCCCAGCCTTTCAATCAGGTGTATTTGACGTTACGGTTACAGGCTATAACGTTCCGTTTGGCCCGCAGCCCTTTGCCTTAGTCGTTACGGGAGGCATGAGCGTTACTTCCAAAGGGTTCATTTATCTCGACAACGCCAAATACAATGGTTCGGGGACAGTCCGGATCGAGGCAGGCGACCGGGATCTGAACCTGAACAGCTCGGCGATTGATACCGTGAGTGTATCGATCAAAAGCGGCACAGAGCCTGGCGGTGAATCCGTACAACTGTTCGAAAGCGGAATGGATACCGCAATCTTCATCGGTGCGATCGATACCAGGAGCGGGGCAGTGGTCCCGGGCAATTCGCATCTGGAGGTCTCGGACGGAGACACTATCACCGCCACGTACTATGACGCAAATGATGGCACCGGAAGTCCGGCATATGTTATGGCAACGGCGATAGCAGATCTTATTCCGCCGATCATTTCCGCTGTGGCAGCAGGGGCTGTCAGTCAGGATAGCGCAACGGTCTCCTGGACTGCGAATGAGCCGTCATCAGCCTCCATTCATTATGGCGAGACGAAAGCTCTGGGTGCCTTTCAGACCGATCCGTGGCTGATGACTTCCCAGGTTATAAAACTCGGGAACCTGAGAGAAGCCACGTCGTACTACTACGAAGTATATTCCACTGACGAAGCAGGCAATGTCAGAAGCGCAGACAACGGCGGTGTCCTGTATACCTTTACCACCCTCAATCTGCCGCCGGCCCTCACGGTAAATTCCTCGAATTTTACGGAAACGTACCAGAGTGAGACAGTGATTTACGGTACAGCAACTGACCCGTCGGGTGTTGTTTCGGTTACAGTCAACGGGCAGGCTGCTGCCTACCGGCCGAGCGATGGTTATTACGAGCTTAGCAGACCCCTTGCCATGGGAGATAATCTCTTCACTGTTGCGGCCACAGACACCCTCGGCAATTCCCAAACGATAAACATAACCGTGACGCGGCTGATGCCTCCTGATCTTGTGATAAACTCTGTTGCCGGCCCGTCACACGGCGGTTGGGCAGAGCCCATTCACCTCGAGAACATGATATGCAACGCCGGACTCGGGAAATCCCTGGGTACGGGATGGGTCGGGTGGTATCTTTCCACGGATGAGGAAATTTCTCGGGCGGAGGATATCAAGCTCAGCCTGGATTTCAAATATCTTGATGACATTGCTCCGGGGAAATGTATATCGGTGCCGGTCGATATCAGGCTTTCGGTCCCTGTCAGTCTCATAGCCTCCACATATTATATGGGAGCTTACGTTGACATTTCCGATGAGGTCTGGGAATCAGATGAAACGAACAACATGCGCGCAGGCAATCAAATGACGATCGAAGGCCCTGATTTGATTGTGAGCTCCCTGTCTGCCCCGCAAAGCGCGGTTACAGGAACCGAAATTATCGTCGCAAATACTGTTTCTAATACGGGTTTGGGAGCGAGTTGGGGGTTTTATGTCGGGATATACCTTTCCACTGATGCCGTGATTACGTTGTCGGATACCAGGATCGGCCGCCGGTATATCGATTGGCTCGAACCTGCAGGTTCCCCCTATCCCTATCCCAGCGAGTCGGGCGATGATACGGTGGTCACCATTCCCGACACGGTTCCTGAAGGAACGTATTATATAGGTCTCATTGCGGATTACAGGAACAGCATCACGGAATCGAATGAGTCGAATAATGTCTCGGACAGCAGTCAGATAGGGTTATTCTTCAGCTCCGGCGGGGTTGTGGTGAACCCGACGACAGTGGCGGTAACCGAAGGGGGCGCAACCGCCACCTATAGCGTGGTGCTGACGAGCCAGCCATCGGCGGCAGTTACCATCGCCGTCACAGCGGAAGCCGGCAAGGTGACGGTGAACAAGAGCTCGCTGAGCTTTACAACGACAAACTGGAATGTGGCGCAGGCTGTCACGGTTACGGCGGTGGACGACACGGTGGCTGAGGGGCCGCATACCGGGACGGTCACGCACAGCGCCTCGGGCGGCGGGTATAGCGGGGTGGCGATCAGCAGCGTCACGGCGAACATCACGGACAACGACACGGCCGGGGTTGTGGTGAACCCGACGACAGTGGCGGTAACCGAAGGGGGCGCAACCGCCACCTATAGCGTGGTGCTGACGAGCCAGCCATCGGCGGCAGTTACCATCGCCGTCACA
>JAOUFP010000003.1 GCA_029858145.1 Nitrospirota bacterium
ATAAGGGACGCCCTGTTTTCGCGACGGGGATCATTCAGGACATCTCCGACCGGAAAGAGAAGGAAGAGCAGTCGCGCCTTCTCGAAGAGGAACTGAGGCATGTCTCGCGGGTCTCCGCGCTGGGAGAAATGACCGCTGCCATCGCCCACGAGGTGAACCAGCCGCTCGCGGCGATCATGAGCAATGCCCAGGCAGCGCAGCGAATACTTGGCAATGAGCACCCGGATATGTCTGAACTGCGTGAGATCCTCGCGGACATTATCAGCGATGACAGGCGGGCGAAAGAGGTGATCCAGAGGCTTCGGGCGATGCTGAAAAAATCCGAGTTCGAATATGTTCCGGTCAATGTGAACGAAATCATCCGGGAAGTTGTTCCTCTTGTCCGGAGCGATCTGCTTATCAGGGGTGTCTGGCTGAGTCTCGAACTCGATGAAAATATGCCTCCCGTATACGGCGACCGGGTGCAGTTGCAGCAGGTCCTGCTGAATCTTGTCCTGAACGCGTGTGACGCCATGAACAGCGCGGAACACAAAATTGTGACCATTTCAACGAGCAGGAGGGATTCCGGAGAGGTGATCGTCAGGGTGAGCGACAACGGCCCGGGGATTAGGGGTGAACACTTCAGTGAACTCTTTCACCCCTTCTTTACCACGAAGGAAGAAGGCCTCGGGATGGGGCTCGCCATTAACCGGGCGATTGTCAGCGCCCATGGGGGACGAATCTGGGCGGAAAACAATCTTCGCGGCGGGGCGTCGTTTTTCTTTGCGGTACCGGTGTACCGGGAGGAGAAACAGTGAAGGGGGCGTTTACCGTTTACGTGGTTGATGATGATGCCTCGGTGAGGAAAAGCCTCCGGAGGCTCATTCGCTCCGCCGGCTACCATGTGGAGGCGTTCGCATCGGCGCAGGATTTTCTGTCGTGGAAGTCTGCTGACGGACCAGGCTGCCTGGTTCTCGACGTCAACCTGCCGGACCTGAGCGGGCTCGATCTGCAGCTGGAACTGGCAAAAAGGGAAATTTCACCTCCGGTCATTTTCATCACGGGCCATGGCGACATCCCCATGAGCGTGAAGGCGATGAAGGAAGGGGCTGTTGATTTTCTGACGAAGCCCTTTGAGTCAAGGGACCTTCTTTGCGCGATAGGAAACGCTATGGGCAGAGATGCGGCGAAAAGGAGTGAAAACAGAGAGATTCAGAGGATACGGCAGCTTCTCGAAATGCTCACGGCCCGGGAGTACGAGGTCATGCGCTGGATCATCACCGGCATGCTGAACAAACAAATCGCGTTTGAACTCGGCACGACCGAAAAAACGGTGAAGGTCCACCGCAGCCGCGTCATGGAGAAAATGCAGGCGGATTCAGTGGCGGAACTGGTGCGCATGGCCGAAAAGGCGGGTGTTCCGCCGGCGAAACATAGCCGTTGAAGTCGAAAAAGCATTTCACCCCAGAGCACACAGAGAACGCAGCCGAAAGCAGGTGCTATTAATCCACATTATTTATAAAATGTTGTATTCCAAATGCAGGAGAAGGCATTGTCGCTCATTCCCGCTTTGCTCCGTGGCATTTTCCTTCTGATATTCGTAGAAACAGTCTGCCGGACTATCGGAAAATGAAGCCGCCCTCAATGCCTTCTCCTGCCTCGTTGTTTGATTACCACCAGAAAGATTTATGAATCATGCAGGCTAAGTGACGGGAAGCAGAAAACCTACTCTCCCTCTTTTTTCGGAAAGATTGGTTCAATGAGGGTGATCGGCAGTTTTAATGTCCTCTCCACTATGCCGAGAAATTCAGAGCCGACTGCGGAGGGAGAGAGGAACGTCACCTGCGGGTCCTTCAGATCCCCCGATATTTTCACCGGCACTGATACCAGGTTGCCGCCCAGAATATGACCGAGAATTGGAATTTTGCTTACGATCCGGTGTACCGCCTTCAGAGGGGCCACAAGGGCGTTGATATCGAGGGTCTCATTGCCGATGTCGACAGAACCGCGCGCCATTATTCCCATGACGGAAGCGTCAAGAACTCCCTCCTCGATATGAAGCATCTGCCCCTGGAGCGAACCGCGCGCGTTTAAAACACGATAGCCGACAATTTCCTTTTCGATATCTGGAAATTCTCCCTTAAGGTTTTCCGATTCATTCAGAAGATCGAGTGTCTTGTTGATAGACTTCGACTTAAGGATCTTGCCGTCTTTCGCCCGAAGGTGGAAAGTGCCGTTCAGGCTGTTCACGAGTTCCCCGATCGTTCCCTCGCCCTTCAGGCTCGCCTCCATGTTGAATGTGCCGGTGTAATCCGCGTTCTTGTCCGTGAGACAAAGAATCGTCGGACGGAAGGCGAGATCTTTCGCGGAGAGAGCGATGCCGAGTTTTATCCCCTGTTCGGTGACGCTGACATCACCGGTTGCCGAGACCTCGCAGAGCGCCGCCTTATTAACCTTTATAAGTGCGGTTTTACCATCGAATGTGACATCCGCATGAAACGGCTTCAGATTGAATTGACGGTAGCGCAGAAAATCCGACATGACTCTCAATGTGCCCCTCACCGGAACATCTTTCAGAATTCCGCTTTTTTTTCGTTTGATTTCAGGTGTTTCTTTCCGGATTATATCTTCTATAGTATTGAGGTCAATGCCGTCCGAGGAGACGTCCATGTCGACAGCATACCATGACGGCTGTCTGGAGACCGTCCCTTTGGCCTTGAGTTTCATGTCGCCTGCTGTAATTTCTGCCGTATCGATAACAATACCGTGCTCCTTTGCTTCGAGAGCGATATGCTGCACCACAAGCGGCATGTCCGGATTCCAGGGAATCGGAATATTTTTCCCCTTCAGTTTCCCTTGAGCAGTAGACTCCTGCGGATGTTCGATGACAATATGAGTCAGAAAGTCGCCTTCCAGGGCCGCATCAGAGAAGATGCTGTCAGTGAAAATTGTATGCAAGGTGTCTGCGGCAACGTTTCCCCTGAAGGAGACGTCAAGCGTCTCCTTGTCGAGGATTAATCGAGCGGCGGCATCGGACTTGCGGTCTTTTACTGCCGCTTTATGTACAGCTAAAGCATCAGGGGTCTTTGTCAAGGAGAGAGATACTTTTGTATCACCGTTGAACAGAAGGTTCCCGTCAAATTTCGTTTTTTTGTCCTTTTCCCACGAAACAGCCGCGTCAGTCACGGAAAAAGGAGCATGAAGTTTTTTTATCTCATGAGGAATTTTCGCCAGTGCGGTTATCCAGGGGAGAACTTCAGGGCCGACATCTCCCTTAAGCGATAAATCTATCGATCGGATATCAGCCGGGAAATTGTTGAAAGTCCCTGTAACCGTGATCAGACTGTCGAGGATCTTCGACCGGATATCCTTCAGGGAAAGTTCGCTCTGTGTGACTACGAAGGTCCCGGTTATTTCTTCTGCCTTCCCGGGAAGAAACGATGCATCCAATTTGACCCTCCTTGCCTCGCCTTCTTCTCTGAACTGCCATTTTCCGGACTCATAAAGCGGACCGCGGAAGGTCACGGAGGAGAACGCGACAAGGCCTTTTATGGACCGCACTGTATTGAGCACCGGCTTTATCTCTTCGAATGATGTAATCCACGGGTACAATTCATCGGCGGAAACCAGCATCTGACCGCCGGTTATTTCCACGTCGTATGGACTGGCAAGTCCGAGACTGCCCGACAGCCGTGAAAAGGAAGAACCGCCGATGCTCCCGCCCAAATCTTCCACTTGTATGCTCTTCTCATCAAAGAAGAATTTTCCCCCGGTTACCGCGAGTGAAAAAGGCAAAGGTTCATAGCGGGTTTTAATATCCATGTCATCAGCGGCGATCTTCACGTGGATCGAATCCAGCCGTTCTCCTAGGATCAGCCTGCCCTCAGCAGTGCCCCGGAGGTCGTGGAGACGACCCATCTCCCGCAGAAAGGCTTCGTTTTTCACCAGCTTCTTGTCCCTGATGAGCGGGGGCAGCGCACCCGCATCAGCCCTGACATGCAAGTCAATATGAAAAGGGGCATCTTTTCCCTTCAGGCCGATCCGCAGCTCGCCTTTGCTGCAGCGGTTATTTCCCATAGATGCCCGGACATTGGAGCCTTCAAGGATTCCCCTTGAGATGTCCACTTCCCCGGCAACATTCTGAAATGTCAGATCCCGCGCCGCAACGTGTATGGTCCCTCCGAGCAGCTTCCCGGATACCCGGATGTTTTCTGTGCGGCCGAGGTCGGACAATGCTTTGCCGGAGGTATGAAAATGCAAAGCCGGGATCTGACCGTCCCGCAGATAATCGAAAATGGTACTGATGACCGGAATATCTCCGGCAAGGGTGAGCGCGGAGTCGCGGACCGGACGAACGTTTATTGACTTCCCGTCGGCGCCCGCCGTCATGCTGCCGGAATCGCGGTCAAGCGTATATTGCACTGAAAGTTTCAATGCCGGTTGTCCGATGTTCACCTCTTTGATGAGGACAGACACCTTCTTCGGTTCGATCCCGATGTCGCCTTTTATTTTCGCGTCTTTTAATGTTACCTGCCTATTCTTTCTGGAGACAGTGAGCCCCGGGACGGTGCTTTCCGCCGATGCCTCTACCTGTCTGAGCCCCAGCGACCTGAATTTCACGGAAAGATCGGCTTCAGCGATTCCAATATGTTCAGCTGTCTTTGGTGTGAGGCGGGTAAGAAGAATATCGGGATGGAGGCGGGTGATCCGGACGGAACCTTCACTTTTAAGGTCATCCGCTGCCAAAGCGGCCGAGAATGAAAGATTATCCCATAGGTTCGACCTGCCGGTCAGGCTGACCTCTAATGTTTTTCGAGAGACGCTGAGCCGGGACCGGATCATATCGAAGGAAAAAGCGATTTCATCAGACTCAGTGAGATTGAGCCTGCCGTTCCGGATAGCAACGGTGAGCCCCGGTGAGGTCGCAACAACATAGCGAGACAGTGTTCGCAGCTTCTCTTCGATGGCTTCCAGGGAAGGCTTTTCCTTTTCTTTCATGATGGCAACGGTGAAGCGGGGCGCTTCGAGACCGAGTTTTGCGATACGCAGATCGCCCCTGATGAGCGCCCACAGACCGGGATATATTCTGACGGATTCAACGGAACCTTGAGCCTTGCCGGGTATTGCTACGTCGACTTTGCGGAAAATGATTTCCGGAAGAGGAAAGAGGAAAAGCTCCGAACTGCCATACCTGACCTCCGCTCCGGTCTTTTCGAGGAAATAGACACGCAATTTCTCTTTGACGGTTTCTGTATTAACGAGTCTTGCGGCTGCAAAATAGAGGACGAGGGATGCGATGATGACAACCCCCGTGAAGACCGCGAGCAGCAGAAATATTTTATGCCGTTTTCTCATGCGATTATTATAACCTGATTTTTTCTCTCCCGGAGACGCTGCAAATTGTTTCCCTGAACAGAATATCAGAAAAATAGCCCCGGTGCTATAGGCAAAAGGTCTGACAGGAATGGTAGTTAGCATATGATTCGAGGGAAAAATGTGCTGCATATGGCAGCTCGTTGCGCTTGATTACAGGCAGGGGGCTTATTGGACCAAAGTCCAATATACAGACGAATTTCAAATTGATAGAATTCTCGTATAGTCATGAAAAATCTCGTATGCATTATTGATGACGATGAATCTGTCAGGAAATCCCTGAAACGGCTTGTGGTTTCTTTCGGATATGAAGTTGCGGTATTCTCGTCCGCCCGGAGTTTTCTTGATTCCATATCGCCTGACACCAGAGGATGTATTATCCTTGATCTGCGTATGCCGGGCATGGATGGCTTCGCGCTCCAGAGAAAACTCAAAGAGCTGCATTACGACATGCCCGTCATTTTTATTACTGCGCATGCGATGCCCGGAGACCGGGAGTACGCGATGAATCAGGGCGCGATCGGCTTTCTGCACAAGCCTTTTGATGAGGGATCGCTGATCGAGCTCATCGAGGAGTGTGTTTAAGATGAAAAATGCGGCTATCCGTCAGTCATGACAGCCATCTGCGCGCTTCATTTGCGCTGCTCTGTCCGGAAGTTTCTGACCGTGCGGATGCGGAGAGGGTATTGTACGAAAGTACAATAGGCAGGCCGCTCAATGCCTGCTAAACTATATTCATTAATAGGGGTATAGTGCTGAATGACAGAGCACATGAAAAGGAGGAAAAAGATGAAGAACAGTATACGATTTGTGACATTTTTTGTTGTGTTTGCGATGCTTGTGATGCCCTGTGCCTTTTCCCAAAAGGCGTATGCTGCGTCTGCGGAAGAGATCGACCGTGATGCCGACTCTGCCCTGCTGAAGTTGTATGAAAAAACTCCGGCGGCAAAGGAACTCTCTACGATTGCTAAGGGAATCCTCGTATTCCCCAGTATTGTCAAGGGCGGTTTGATTATAGGCGGACAGTACGGCGAAGGCGCCCTCAGAATTAACGGGAAAACCGACGGCTACTATAACACCGTGGCAGCCTCCTATGGTCTGCAGGCAGGGGTGCAGTCATTCGGCTACGCGCTCTTTTTCATAACCGACAAGGCGCTCGAATATCTGAAGAACAGCAAGGGTTGGGAGATCGGTGTCGGCCCGAGTATCGTTATCGTCGATGCCGGCCTTGCCAGTTCGCTGACTACTACCACAGCAAAATCGGATGTCTATGCCTTTTTCTTTGACCAAAAGGGGCTGATGGCAGGTTTGGGGTTGCAGGGAAGCAAGATTACGAGACTCGACAAGAAATAGGCGGATGCCCGGAAGATGCTTTGAATTACGATGATGCGCAGTTATAGCTGAAACAAGTCATAGGCAAAGGAGAAAGAAAAATGAGCAGGCTGAGAAAAAACAGTTTTTACGGCAGGTTGTTGATATTGTTGGCTTCTGTGGTTCTGGCGACGTCTGCGATGGGGCTTATCTTTTTGGCTCCGATAGCAGCGTACAAATATATGAAGAAAGATAAAGGTTATGAAGCAACAGCTGAAATGCCGGCGCCTGCAGACAAGGTCTTCGGCGCGGCGGTCAGCATTGCCGAAGAGAAGGCGCCGAAGATACGGATAGTCAAAAGGGAAGACGAGGACATGTTCCTTGAGGTGACGGACGGGGTGCAGACCGCGTCGGTCAAGGTGGAGAAGGGAAGCGAAGAAGGGAAATCCGCGATCACCGTGATGGCGGATCTGCCGAAGGAGGAAGGGCAGGAAAAGGAAGCCGAAGAAACGAAAGAAAAGGAGCTGGCGCTCCGTATTGTCAACCTTCTCTGCACAAAGCTCGAGGTGGAGTGCACTATCACAAAGGAATAATCAGACTGCGAGGAAAAATAGAGGATCGGAAGGGGGTGAAATAAACGATAAAATCAGAAGTTATTGCGAATAGTGATAAAAGTTCAGGCGGTGTCTGACAATTAATTATAAAAAAGTCAGAAGGAGATGAAGCATGAAAAGTATTAAAAAGTTTTTATTAGTAGTTGCCGTAATTGTTTTTGCGCTGGCTTTTTCTGCTGCTGCCATGGCAGCTATGGACAGCCCGTTTACTATTGATAACGTCCCCAACGTAGTCGGGGCAGCAGTAGGAATGGTCCTGGACTATCTGGGTTCCGATGATTACACGGCAGCCGCGGCCCCGTTCTTCCGCTGGACGCTCAAAGGGACGGAAAGGTATCTCCAGCTCAACGTGACGGAGCTTTCCTTTAATGTATTGAACCACCCTAATTGGGTGCTCGCACCGGTACTGAACTACCGGCCTGGCCGGGATGATGTCGATGATAAGGTAGTGAAGAAAATGGAGGATATCGACGACACGGTGGACGCAGGTCTTTCGGTCGGATATGTATGGAGGGACGCGAAAAATCCGAGGCACCGTTTTATCACTAATTTGACGTATTATCAGGATATTGGTGACACTTACGATGGCTGGCTGGTTCAGGCCGGAGCGCGTTACTGGCTCCCCGTCAGCAAGCCCATTGATGTGCAGGTCGGCGTTGGCGCTACCTATGGCAGTTCAGACTATATGGAGACCTATTTTGGTGTGAGCAGCAAGGACGCGGCAGCTTCAGGACTGAAGGAGTTTAAAGCAGACAGCGGGTTAAGGGATTGGAACGCCCAGCTGGCAGCGGTCTTTCACTTTTCAATGAGCTGGCACATGGGTGTCGGGGTCAAGTATTTCGGGCTCATGGATGACGCATCGGACAGCCCAATCGTGGATGATCGCGGCTCTTCAAACCAGTGGGTGTACGGAATAGGCTTAGCTTACAGCTGGTAAGACAGGGGAAAACGGATCAACCAGCCGTCACTCCCTCTGACGGCGAACGGGGAGATGGGCATAGACGATATGCTCATCTCCTTATCCTGAGATCTGCCTGTCATCGGGAATATCTTCAGAAAATGCGGCAGAACTTCTGATATGAGGAGCAGAGTGATACTAAGGAGAGAGAATCAACACCACGGAGAAAGAGATGTTAAAACCACCGCGCTGTGCGTGCGGATCAAAGACGATTTGAGTGATGAACATCTGCGCTTTGAAAGGCTGATTTCAGACCTGTCTGCCCGGTTCGTGAATGTAGGGGCTGACCTGGCTGATAATGAAATTGAGCGGTCTCTGGCACAGATTCTCAATTTTTTTAAGGTGGACCGCTGCGCACTGCTCAGAATTTCTCCTGACCGGAAACAGGTATATGTCACCCATGCCTCCCATGGCGAGGGTATCGAGCGGGTGTCAGGGGATATTGAACTCTCCAGTCTGTTCCCGTGGCTCCATGAAAGGGTAGTATTGCAGGGACAACCAGTCCGTATTGACAGACTGGACGAACTGCCGGAGAGGGCCGGACAGGACAGATCCAGCTGTACTGCCATGGGGATCCTGTCATTCCTGAACGTCCCCCTGTTTTTTGAAGGGAGGGTCTCATCCCTTATCGTGATCAATGCCGTGCGCTCGGAGCGCTCCTGGTCTGACGAATACATTCCGCGACTGCGGCTATTGGGGGAGATATTTATTAATGCCCTGGAACACAGGCAGAGCAGGCTGCGATTGGATGAACGTCTAAAGTTCGATTCTCTGCTGGCGGATATCTCTGCCCATTTTGTCAACCTGCCCGCTGACCTGATAGACAGCGGCATTGAAGACGCCCAACGCCGGATCTGCGAACTCCTCGACCTTGACCGCTCCACACTTTGGGAAGTCCTTGAGGAAGAACCCATGGCACTGCTGCTGACACATATGTATCAGCGTCTTGAAAACCGGCCAATTCCTGAGAGGATGAATGCACAGGATCTTTTCCCATGGTCGTCGGGGATGATTTTGAACGGGGAAACCGTCGTACTATCGAAAATATCGGACCTCCCGCCGGAAGCAGACCGCGACCGGGAGAGCTTCCATATGTACGGCAGCAAGTCCAACGTGTTGATTCCGTTATCAGTTGGAAATGGGCCGGTATTTGGCTTGTTGTCCTTCGCTGTTATCCGAGAAGAGCGATGCTGGAAGGAGACAGTCATAAAGGGGTTCAGGCTTATCGCATACGTGTTTGCCAACGCGCTCGAGCGCAAACGAATGGAGGGTCAACTCCGGAAGCGCCTTCAGGAGATTGAATATCTCAGAGAACGGTTTGAAAAAGAGAATATCTATCTGCGGGAGGAGGTCAATCTCCTGTTTGATCATGTAGAAATTGTGGGCCAAAGCTCCGCGATGAAGAAGGTCCTGGCTCAGGCGGAACAGGTAGCCCGAACAGACTCCTCAGTCCTCCTCCTGGGGGAAACCGGAACGGGAAAAGAACTGCTGGCCAGGACGATCCACAGCATGAGTTTGCGGAAAGACCGGCCGATGGTAAAGGTTAACTGCGCTTCGCTTCCGCCGACGCTTATAGAAAGCGAGCTGTTTGGCCGCGAGAAGGGTGCGTATACGGGCGCCATGACCAAAATGATCGGTCGATTCGAAATCGCCGACGGCTCGACCCTCTTTCTCGATGAGATCGGAGAGCTTCCCTTTGATCTGCAGGGCAAGCTGCTGCGTGTCCTTGAGGAGGGCAACTTCGAGCGGCTAGGTTCGACAAAGTCCCTGCACGTCAATGTCCGCATCATTGCTGCCACAAATCGGGACATTAAGCAGGAAGTCGAGGCCGGCAGATTCAGACCGGACCTCTTCTACCGGCTGAGTGTGTTTCCTCTGCTGATTCCACCTCTCCGGGAGCGTTCTGAAGATATTCCCCTGCTGGTCAGGACGATTGTCAAGGAATTTCAGAAGAAGATGGGAAAAGAGATAGAAAGCATTTCGAAAAAGACCATGCAAGCCCTGCAAGCCTATTCCTGGCCGGGCAACGTAAGGGAGCTGCGGAATGCAATCGAACACGCCATGATCTTGAGCAGAGATAAAACCCTGGACGTTCACATCCCCGTGTGTGCACCCTCAGAAACAGCAGCCGCTGCGGGCAGCCTCTCAGATATGGAGCGTATGCATGTGCTGGCCGTGCTGGAGAAGACCGGCTGGCGCATTGCAGGACAGGGAGGCGCTGCCGAGGTTCTTGGTCTGAAAAGAACAACTCTTCAGGCGAAAATGAAGAAATTAGGTATCAGGCGTTCCAATAAGCAGATGCCGCATTAACGACAATTGCCAATATTTCGGCAAATATCCATTTAGACCGCTACGCTCTTTTTCATAAACATTCTTTTAATAACAACGAATGACAATATAATCGTTCTCCGACTTTTCCTCGGCACGTATTGTGCAATCTTCTTTTATGTGTGAGCTTAAAACAATCGTCAATTATTCCTGACAAGAGCACGCAGGAATTTTTTATATCCGGAAGAAGCGCTGCGGCCTGTCAGTGGAGTCACGAAATGGAGAAGAACATGATTATCGCGACCATAAGGATGATGATACCACCCCAAAAGTATGATGAGGCAGTGAAAATCCTCAGATCGGTCGTTGAGACTTGCAGGGACACTTCTGCCTGTCTCGGTTGTCATTTCTATGAAGATTTGCAGGAAAACGGCGTCCTTATGCTCATGGAAGTCTGGAACTCCGAGGAAGATCTGACCCTTCATCTTCGCTCAGACGAATACCTCAATCTGCTTCTGGTTCTGGAGATGGCAGTCAAAAAACCCGAGGTAAGGTTTGACACTATCTCGCGTTCGATGAGTATTGAGGCTATCGAAAAGGCAAGAGCGCAACCGGGACGAATATAATGCCTGTGTTCTCCCCTGAGAAAGGATGTCCGCCCCGTCATCAGGAAGGCTGGTATTCAAAATGGCAAAAAAAGGGAATCGGAGTACAGGCGTTATGTGAGACTGATATGGCAGAAACGTCTGTAAGGAAATATAGGAGGTAGAACAATGAAAGTAATCATAGTTGGCGGAGTAGCTGGCGGCGCGTCATGTGCAGCGAGGCTGCGCAGACTGGATGAAAAGGCGGAAATCCTTATGGTGGAGCGCGGGCCGTATGTTTCATACGCGAATTGCGGGCTGCCCTACCATGTTGGCGGAGTGATTGAAAAAGAGTCAAACCTTCTCGTGTCCTCTGAAGCGATGTTTCGCGCGATGTTCGCGATCGATGTGCGGACGAACTGTGAGGCGGTCACGATCTCACCGGACAAAAAAACGGTCGAACTGCGCAATGTCGCAACCGGCGAGGTGACGACTGAGTCATACGACAAACTTGTGCTCTCGCCCGGAGCAGCCTCGGTCCGCCCGCCCCTGCCCGGAATAGACCTCCCGGGGATCTTCCATGTCAGGACTGTTCCTGATGCAAGGGCGATCCGCGAATGGCTCGAACGAGGTTCCTCATTCTTAGCGGGGATGCACAAATACTCGGGTTTCCAGACAATGAGGCCCAAGACCCGCGCGGTGGTTATTGGCGGAGGATTTATCGGCCTCGAGACTGCGGAGAACCTTGTCCATCGCAAGTTTGACGTCACCCTCGTTGAAATGCTTGATCAGGTCCTGGCGCCGCTCGATAAAGAAATGGCGCGAATTGTAGAAGGCTACGTGCAGCAGCATGGTATCCGCCTGGCGCTCAATGACGGTGTGTCTGAATTCAGGAAGACCGTACATGGCCTTCTCGAAGTTCTGACAAAGTCCGGCAAGGTCTATCCGGCAGACATCGTGATCCTCGCGCTCGGCGTGCGGCCGGAGACCTCGCTGGCCAAGTCGGCAGGGCTGGAGATTGGTGAGCGCGGGGGAATTCGCGTTGACGAGCAGATGCGCACGAGCAACCCGGACATCTTTGCTGTCGGCGACGCTGTCGAAGTCAGGGACTTTGTGACCGGCCAGTGGAGCCTCATCGCGCTTGCCGGGCCGGCAAACCGGCAAGGTCGGATCGCTGCCGACGTGATTGCTGGACGCGACTCCCGCTTCCGCGGTACTCAGGGCACCTCAATCATCGGGCTCTTCGGCGCGGCGGCCGCCTGGACCGGAGCGAGCGAAAAGACGCTCAACATGACCGGCGACAGGGATTTCGAGAAGATCTATTTTTATCCCAATTCACACGCAGGGTACTACCCTGGTGCCAGGCCGATCGCGATGAAGGTTATTTTCCGTAAATCAGACGGGCGAATCCTCGGCGCGCAGGCGCTCGGTCTCGATGGTGTGGACAAGCGGATCAGCGCCCTGGCAATGGCACTCCAGATGGGCGCGACGATCTACGACCTTGAAGAAGCCGAACTGTGCTATGCGCCCCAATTCGGAAGTGCAAAGGACCCTGTCAACTTTGCGGGAATGATCGCGGCTGACGTCCTGCATGGCGACATGCCGATCAGCCACTGGGATGCCGCAGAAAGTGGCTATCTCCTTGACGTTCGTGAGCCTGTGGAGCTCGCTGTAGAGAATGCCGAGGGTGCTGTCAACATCCCGCTGGGTCAGCTCCGGGCACGGCTTGGCGAACTGCCGCGCGATCAGGAGATCCACGTCATATGCCGTTCCGGCGGACGTGCGTACTACGCGACGCGTATCCTTCTGCAAAACGGATTCAGAGCACGGACCCTCTCCGGAGGTCTGCTGTCACGGACTCACTGTGAAACCTTCTGGGAGGGTTGAAATAAAGGATTTGAGCAAAAAGAGGAGCTGGATACAGGGCGACATCAAGGCGTCATTGCGCAAATCAGGATTATCCGGGTGGCCGGGTCGGTCTTTCAAAAAAACCGCCGTCACCGCCGGTCCGGTGATGAGCAATTAAATTCAAAGGAGGAATGTAAATATGGCTAAAGAAGCAAAAAGAACTGCTCCAAACATGGATGAAATCATCGCCAATGCAAAAAAGGCAGGCAAACTAAAAACTGTACCCTTAAACTGGAAAGAGGTTTATTATACCAACTGCCCTCTGGTATCGGCCAGTAATGTGGACCAGGAACTTGGCTGGACCAAGGAAGAGTACAAAAAGATTGGTATTAATTACCTTTATCTACGCGCCCGAAAAGAGAACGACTGGTACCCGCACTATATCCATAACCTCGATAACCTGATCCGTTTTGGTGGTCTTTTTCCACCGGTTCACGTTCATGCTGACATCCGCAGAACCGTACTCCTTGGAGTGACACATGTGCCGCATGAAGGTGGTGTTATGATGGTGCGCTCAAGAGATGATATTTACCGGATGGCCGATTTGAAAGGTAAGAAGATTGGACTATCAAGGAGTCAGAACAAAATCAAAACCGACTGGTGGGGTATACAGGAGGAACAGGGCATAGAGCTGATGTTACGAATGAATGGCATGACCCGCAATGATGTTGAGATCGTGGAATTCCCTTATCCGGACGACTGGTATGACAATCCTGAAATGATGGGACCGGAAATGGAAAATCCTTCTGAATTATGGCTTCGCCGTGATCACAAACATGATTTGGCCTTCCGCCCTCTCGAAACAGCACTTGGAAAAGGTGTTATTGATGCCATGTACAGCCAAAGTAAAGTGCTTAGCATACTCTCAGAAACAACTGGCAAGTTTAAGTCAATAGAGGATCTTTCGCGGTATCCGGACTGGACCCTTCAGGTAGCCAATATACCTGCTGCCATTACATGTACAGTGGAGATGGCTGAGAAGCATCCTGAGCTGGCGGTAACCTTTCTGAAAGGCATGATTAAGGCAGGACGTTGGGCCAATGAGCACAAGCACGCTGCAGCAGCCATTCTGGACAAACAGACTTTCTATCGTGACTTAGAAGATACTTACGAAGGAATTAGACGCGTTGACATGGTGCCCAACCTGTCCCCCCAGAACCTCGTTTCGGTTGAAATTGGCAAGGATTTCATGCTCAGCCACGGTTACATCAAGAACGACTTCGATGTGCAGAAGTGGGCGGCGCCTGAATTCCTCGAGAAGGCAGCAAGAGAATTGCTGGAATTAGAATGGAAGAAAAGGACCACTGCAAAGCTTCCTCAGGCAGCTGGGACGTTGGAGTCAGGAGGTCGAATCGGATAGTCGGGAGAAGAGACAGCAGAATCGGGACTCGGCGAACCGGCTGAAAATATTACCGCATTCCTGTGCGGAAGCCCGTCGACGTGACGTGGCGATGAGGGCTCAACGGTAAGGACAATGACTACGGAGGAACAACGATGAACGCCGAACAAAGCCGTCTTGAGGAAGTCCGGACAAAGAAAGCCCCCTGGAAGAAGTGGGGACCGTACCTGAGCGAACGTCAGTGGGGTACTGTCCGTGAGGACTACAGCGAACACGGGGACGCCTGGAATTACTTCCCCCATGACCATGCCCGTTCCCGGGCTTACCGCTGGGGCGAGGACGGCCTCGCCGGCATCTCCGACGACAAACAGCAGGTGTGCTTTGCTCTGGCCCTCTGGAATGGCAAAGACCCCATTCTCAAGGAACGGCTGTTCGGCCTCACCGGCCCGGAGGGGAACCACGGCGAAGACGTAAAGGAGTATTACTTTTATATTGATTCAAGCCCAACCCACTCGTATATGAAGTACCTTTATAAATACCCGCAGGCGGCCTATCCTTATGATCATATAGTCGCCACGAATCGAAACGCCGGGCGGCAAAAGCCGGAATATGAATTACTGGACACGGGCGTGTTTGATAAGAATACCTATTTTGATGTATTCGTGGAGTACGCCAAGGCGTCACCAGAGGATATACTCATTCAGGTCACTGTTCATAACCGGGGCCCGGAACCAGCGACGCTCCATCTCCTGCCCACCCTCTGGTTCCGCAATGACTGGTCTTGGGGAGAGGATGTCGTTCGCCCCACCCTGCAGCAGATAGCTGAGGATAAAACCGGCGGCATCGTCGCGCTCTCGCATCGTGACCTCGGTGAGCGTTTCTTTTATGCGGAAGCCGCGTCGGCTCTCCTCTTCACTGAGAATGAAACCAATACGGAGCGGCTCGTCGGCATGCCCAATACATCTCCTTATGTGAAAGACGGCATCAATAACTATATCATTCACAATAAAAAAGACGCGGTCAATCCCGGGAACAAGGGGACAAAGGTCTCTGCCCATTACCCGCTCACGCTGGGGGCCGGAGAATCCCGCATTGTCCGTCTGCGGCTCAGCGACAGCCTTATGTCCGAAAATCCCTCCAACCCCCCATTATCAAAGGGGGGCAAGGGGGGATTTAAAGCCGGTCCATTCGGGAGGGAGTTTGATGAGATCTTCAAAACCAGGATACAGGAAGCGGACGAGTTCTATGCGACTGTCATTCCTACTACATTCAATGCCGACCAGACACTGGTCATGCGGCAGGCATTGGCCGGGATGCTCTGGACCAAGCAGTTCTTTTTCTATGACGTCGGCAAATGGCTCAATCAGCATGGCATTCAGCCGTACAAAGCGAATCAGCGTTCCATCCGCAACGACCGATGGGGACACATGATGAATGCGGACATTATCTCCATGCCGGACAAATGGGAATATCCGTGGTACGCTGCCTGGGACCTCGCCTTTCATGTCACGGCTTTGGCGCTGGTGGATGAAGATTTTGGCAAAGAACAATTGGAGCTCATGCTCAAGTCCCGTTATCTTCATCCCAGCGGGCAGATCCCTGCCTATGAGTGGAATTTCGGAGACGTGAATCCTCCGGTCCATGCTTGGTCAACCATCTACACCTATTTGATGGGGAAAGCGGTCCGGGGCAAAGGCGATCTGCCGTGGCTCGAGCGTTCTTTCCACAAACTGCTTCTGAACTTTACCTGGTGGGTGAACCGAAAAGACCGGGCCGGAAACAACGCCTTCGAAGGAGGATTTCTGGGGCTTGACAATATCGGGGTCTTCGATCGGTCTGCGCCTTTGCCGACCGGCGGATATCTGGAACAGGCTGACGGCACCGCCTGGATGGTTCTCTTTTGTCAGAACATGTGCGAGATCAGCGCAGAGCTTGCGCTGGCCGACCCGGTTTATCTCAATCTCCTTGGGAAATTTATCGAGCATTTTCTTTTGATCGCAGCAGGGATGATCCGTCCCAGTGAAGAATTCGGCATGTGGGATGAGAAAGACGGTTTCTTTTACGACGTGCTCAAGCTCCCTGACGGGAGGGCGGAGCGCCTCAAAGTACGTTCGATGGTGGGACTGCTGCCTTTTTGCGCGGTGACCATTTTCGAAAAGGACATAAGAGAGAAATACCGTGAATTTGGCTCAATAGTGCGCGAATACTTCACGAAACGGCCGGAATTGTCGGCTTTCATTCATGATCCGTTTAAGCTTGGACAGAATGAGCGACTCCTGGGATCGATCTTAAATGAGACCAATCTTCGCCGTGTGCTCACGATCATGCTCGATGAAAATGAGTTTTTGAGTGCCTATGGCATCCGGGCGATCTCTCGCATTCACAAGGACCACCCCTACGTCTATCGGGTCTTAGACCAGGAGCATCGGGTCTCTTATCTTCCCGGGGAATCGGACAACGCCATGTTCGGCGGCAATTCGAACTGGCGGGGGCCCATCTGGATGCCGGTCAATATCCTCATTCTCCGGGCACTCCTCCAGTACTTCCTGTATTACGGGGACTCATTCAAGATTGAATGCCCGAGCGGGTCCGGGAAGCATATGAACCTCTATGAGGTGGCAAAAGAAATTGGGCGTCGACTGACAAGTATTTTCCTGAAGGATGAGAAAGGGGAGCGCCCCGTGCATGGAACATCGCGAAAATTCCAGGGAGATCCTCATTGGAGGGATTACCCCCTGTTCTATGAGTATTTCCATGGGGACACCGGCAGGGGCGTTGGCGCAAGTCACCAGACGGGTTGGACCGGTGTCATCGCGGTCGTCATGCATCTGTTTGCGACTCTTGATGCTCAGAGGATACTGAAACAGGGCAAAGCAAAATCATTGGGCGAGAAGCGGAAATTGGGGAGGAAGACATGAGAAAGGTTCTTCATCCGTCTCTTTATCAAGTTAACACGCGTCTGGCTGACCTTTATACAATGAAAGTAATTGCCATGGTACCTAAGAAGGAGGTTATCATATGAAAGCGATTACGGTAGAACCGAAAAAGCCCGGGACAGCCCGGTACGAGGATTTTCCGGAGCCGGATCTGCAAGAGGGCTCTGTCCTCGTGGAGGCAGTGGCCGTCGGAGTTTGCGGAACAGACGTCGAGATCGTAGAGGGGAAGTATGGCTGGGCACCACCGGGAAAGGATCGTCTGGTCCTGGGTCATGAATCCCTCGGTCGAGTCATTGATCCGGGTCCGGGAAGTTCGCTCAAAAAAGGCGATCTTGTGGTCGGGATCGTGCGCCGTCCGGACCCGGTCCCCTGCCCCAATTGTGCGGTGGGTGAATGGGACATGTGCCGCAACGGCCAGTACACAGAGCGGGGAATCAAAGAAATCCACGGCTTCATGTCGGAACGCTGGCGCATCGAACCAGAATACGCCATTAAAGTTGATTCTTCGCTCGGCATACTTGGGGTGTTGCTGGAGCCGACAACCGTTGTGACAAAGGCATGGGCGCATGTAATATCGGTCGGGGTCCGGGCTTTTTGGGAGCCGCATACTGTTCTGGTGACCGGAGCGGGACCAATCGGCCTTCTTGCCGCTCTCATCGGTGCGCAGCGGGGGCTGGATGTTCACGTCCTTGACCGGGCCACCACCGGGGCTAAACCCGATATTGTCCGCGCCCTGGGGGCTACGTATCATTCCTGCTCCGTGTCTGCGCTTGGCTTCGAGCCGGACGTCATCATTGAGTGCACAGGTGCCGGTCAGGTCATTAACGAATCGATCCAGACCATTTCTTCAGGAGGGATCGTCTGTCTTACCGGAGTTGGTCACGGAGGCGGAAGCAGTAAAGCTGCCACTGCTGATGTTGCGGCAGCGGCAGTACTCAAGAACATCGTTATTATTGGCAGCGTCAACGCCAACAAGCGCCACTGGTACAGGGCAGGCAAGATCCTGGCCCGCGCTGACCGGAAGTGGCTGGGCCGGCTGATCACTCGCCGTGAAAAGCCGGAGAATTTCAAACAGGCTCTCGAGAGACAACCTGACGATCTTAAGGTTGTCATTCAGTTTTCTGAGACCTGATGGAAAATTCAAATAGTCGAAATATCCCCTGGGCGCTCTTCGTCTCTGAACTGATTGGGACAGCATTGCTCGTGCTCATCGGACTCTCTCTGGTTATCCTGATGTTTGGAACAGGTACACCTATGGCGCGCCTGATCCCAAGCGAGGATTTGAGGCGTCTTATTACCGGTTTTCTCTTCGGCACAACAGGCGCCTCCATCGCGCTGTCTCCTGTTGGGAAGGTGAGCGGAGCGCATATCAACCCGGTCGTCACGCTGGCATTCCGCCTTATGGGCAAACTCGACTTGCAGACAACCTTCGGATATGTCGCAGCGCAACTGACAGGCGCGGTCGTGGGATCATCGCCTCTTCTTTTATGGGGAGCAATGGGCAGGAGTGTGGCCTTTGGAGCGACCTTGCCCGGTTCAGGGGTCACTCTCTCGACAGCTCTTCTGGGCGAAGTGATCACGACCTTTACGATGGTCTCTCTGCTTGCCGTCTTTCTGGGTTTCCGGAATATCCGCACCTTCACTCCGGCGATCTTTCCGCCGCTCTACGCGATCATGGTGTGGGCCGAGGCGCCGATCTCGGGCACCAGCACCAATCCTGCGCGCAGCCTTGGCCCGGCGGTCATCTCCGGGAAATGGGAAAGCTGGTGGATCTACTGGATAGGGCCGATGGCCGGAATGTTTTTGGCTGTTCTCGCCTGCAGTTTCCTTGCGAAGCGCATTGAAGTGGCCAAACTGTACTACTTCGACAGCGACAGCGACCGCCTGTTTCGCCGGACGAATGCTTCAGGATCGCCATGACGTGGCAGTAAATATAGTAGGGCCCGACAGTCCATGCCCTGATTCTGGAAATTAAGGAAGTGTTTGGTACGCGAGAATAGAACTTGAAATACATGAGAGGAATGAAACAATAGAGAAATCAAACACAGAGGAAAGAGGTTAAAAAATGGAAGAGAGCGAAATTAAATCCGAAGATCTGAAACTGAGCGACAGGCTTGCGCTTGAACGGACAATTCTTGCGGCCGACCGGACGATGCTGGCCTGGGTGCGCACATCGCTGTCATTGATCGGCTTCGGATTTACGATACACAAAGTCCTCCAGTTCGTGTATGAGCAGGGAACCTCAAAAATCATGCGGCAGGAGACGCCGAGAAATATCGGTATCTTTATGATTGTGACCGGTACTGTCCCCCTGTTTTTCATGATGCTTCAATATGCCCGCACATTGAAGCGGATGGGGAAGAAAGAGAGCATTATTAAGAACCCAAATTTTCTGACGGCCTGCATAATTTTTATACTTGGAGTAATTCTTTTGTTCAGTATTGTAGCGAACATTGTTCTTCTGTGAGGAGAAGGTCTTAACATAATGAGGAAAAAGAGATGAGAGTAATTACATTATATTCACATGAGGCTGTGCCTTGCAGCAAGCTCAGGAGGTAGGACGATGGAACATCTTCGTGAATGGATCGAACTCGCTTCTCAGGGCGTCGAGATGCTGGCAGTGGTGATAATGGTATCTATGATCGTCTTTGGGACCATACGCTGGATCTTTCGCTATAGGACGAATATGGAGTCGGGCTACGAGAGGTACCGTGTCGTGCTGGGGAAGACGTTACTGATTGGGCTCGAACTCCTGGTGGCCGCTGATATCATCCGTACCGTGGCTATTGATTTAACGCTTACTAACATCGCGCTGTTGGCGGCTCTTGTGGTAGTGCGTACGTTTCTGGGATGGTCCCTGACTGTCGAGATCGAGGGCCACTGGCCATGGCAGGGAGCGAAGAAATTCCGTCCGGGTGCGGGTGGAGAGAAAGAGAACAGTGCCCATTAAGGGGGACATGGTACCCGCGGAAGAAAGACAAGGTGAGGATAAATATGGAAGACATTTTTACAAGAATCTTTGAGAACCTGGTGGAGCGGGTGAGCGGCCCGATGAAGTTCAGACTGATCTTGCAACCGCTCATGGCTGCTATCTTTGCAGTGCGCTCAGGATTGCAGGATGCGAGGGAAGGCCGGCCCCCCTATTTTTGGTCCGTCTTCACTAACCCCGACCACAGACGGGAGTTATTGCAGGATGGATGGAAAGCGGTTGGAAAGGTTTTCGTAATTGCGATCATCCTTGACGCGGTCTACCAGTATATGGAGCTCAGGTGGTTCTACCCGGGAGAGGCAATTCTCGTGGCTATAATACTGGCGTTTGTTCCCTATCTGCTTATTCGGGGGCCGGTGAACCGCCTCACACCCCGGAAGGGAAAAGAGAAAAAACATGAACGAAGAGACCAATAATAAAACGACGGGGAAGGGTTCGAGTGACTCATCTTCACCCTCTCCAGTCTCACAGACAGACGGAGGCGCTGATGTGAGAGGAGGGAAGATTTGAATCCTTACGCGTATTGTGCCTCGAACGATATCCATATCGATCAAGAAGGACTGTCGCCTGGTGTGACGCGGTTGCTCGATCTTGCCCGCGGCCCTGAAAACCAGTGGATTTAAGGGATTGAGCTCGCTTAAAGCTGCTATGGACGGGACAATCAGATCTGCGGCAGCGATCGGCTTTCCACTCCCTCCGATGGTGAGCAAGGAGATGAGCATTGATGATATGCGCATCTCCTTCTAAGAAAAAAAATGATTTGTAGAGTGAGAACTTTTGTGATAATCTGCTGATATCTATGCGAAGAGATTCTATGGTGCGAACAGCGCATATCCTGATCATTCTGTTGTCCCTTATCGGGGCGCAGGACGTTTTTGCCCAAACCGCACCGGCGCCGAATGTCGCTCTGCAACAGGAGCCTGAGACAGCCCCTGTAGTAGTGGACAATGTCCGGCTCTTTTATATCCGGGGCTTCAAGGCTTTGCCTGCCGAAGAGAGGGCGAGCGATGTCGCGGAACGGATAAAAAAAGTCGCTTTAAATCAGGACATAAAGACTGATTCGATTATCGCGGTCGATTCAGAATTCAGCATTGACATTATGGCAGGGCAGGAGCGTATCATAGCGATTCTCGATGCGGACGCGGCTATCGAGGGCTTGCCAAGGAAGGTGGTCGGCGAAGAGTATCTGACCAGGATCAGGGAAGCAGTGACCGCCTATCGCAGCGCGAGGACCCCGGAGAGGATTGTAAAGGGGGCTGTGTATTCTTTTTTCGCTACGATTATCCTCATCGTGTTGATTTTAGCGGTCCTGAAAATATTCACTTTGCTCCATAGCTTCCTTGAAGCGCGTTATCAGCGCAGGATTACGTCTCCCGGGATGCCTGTCTTAAAAATCATCCCGATGAAGCATATATGGTCGGCGATTATTGACAGCCTGAAGATCGTGCGCTTTTTCCTCATCCTCCTTCTTGTTTATCTTTATCTTGAGCGGGTCCTGAACCTCTTCCCCGGGACGAGGCATTATGCGGCAAAACTCCTTTACTATGTGCTGAACCCTCTGCGGGTTATGGGCAGCGGAATCTTGAGGGAGATTCCCGATATTCTTTTTCTCGTTGTGCTCATCTTTATTCTGCGTTTATATCTGAGATTCCAGCATATATTTTTCGGCCAGGTCGAGGAGGGCGCCCTTACGATAAGCGGCTTTTATCCTGAATGGGCCAAGCCGACCGACCGGCTTCTGACTTTTATCGCGATTGCCCTTGCGGCGGTTGTCGCGTTTCCTTACATCCCGGGATCGGAGACAGGGGCATTCAAGGGCATCTCAATATTCGTCGGCGTTCTATTTTCTCTTGGGTCGCAGTCTGCGGTGTCAAACTTCATCGCCGGATTTGTCGTCAGCTACCGGCGGGCTTTTAAGCCCGGAGACAGGGTCCAGATCGGCGAGGTAATAGGAGACGTCACCGACATACAGATGCAGTCGACACGTATTCGGACTATAAAAAATGAAGAGGTCATTATCCCAAGTTCCACGATACTGAACAGCAATGTAGTAAATTTCAGCTCCTTTGCCCGGGGCACGGGGCTGATACTCCATGCCACCGTCAGCATCGGGTACGACGCGCCCTGGCGGCAGGTGCATGAGCTTCTTTTGATGGCGGCCGGACGGACATCCGGCCTGCTGCGGGAGCCGGCCCCTTTTGTGCTTCAGAAATCTCTCGATGATTTTTATGTCACCTATGAGCTCAACGCGTATACGAAGGAGCCCGAACGGATGGCCAGGATTTATTCTGAAATGAACAGAAATATCCAGGACTGCTTCAACGAGTACGGCGTGCAGATTATGTCTCCGCATTACCGTGGTGATCCCGCGGGCGCCAAGATTGTTCCGAAGGACAAATGGTATGAGCCCCCTGCCCAGCAGTCCAAAGAAGGGGGATGAGCTTTGCGCAAATACGGGGTTGCGAGGGCTGGAGATCTGCTTTCAGAGAACCTGAGTTATCAGATATCAAGTCCGCGGGTATGAATGTGGGATTAAACACCTCTGTCACAGCATGTGGGGGAGATGGCGTATATGGACAGTTAATACGCTGTTGTGCATTTGAAAGGAGAAGCCATGCGCATTCACAGGAGATTGATATCGCTATTATTCGTTGTCCTTCTGTCCCTTTTCTTTATTTCGCTGACGGGGGAAGAAGCTTCGTCTGAAAAGTCGGGAGAGTCCTTATTTAAAGAGCATTGTTCGTCGTGCCATCCTGATGGAGGCAATATCCTCAATCCTTCTAAAACCTTGCATAGAAAGGACCGCGAGGCGAATAACATTCATACGGCAGAGGACATCATAAAGAAGATGAGAAATCCTGGGCCTGCCCCCACGCATCCGCAGAAATGGGCCGGAATGACCATGTTTGATGTGTCGAAAATTTCCAATGATGAGGCCTTGAAGATTGCCGACTATATTATAAAAACATTCGAATAAGCTAATTGAAGACAAAAAAATCAAAGGGCTGCATCTCTGCAGCCCTTTGATTTTTCAGCGTCCCCGGCACGCCTGAGGCGCACAGGCGGGACTTGTGCGTCACTGACGCATTCGAATGCACCTGAGTTGTTCGATAATTGCCCCCAAAAAGACAGGTTAAAGAGATTAATTGTAACCACTGGAAACAGATATGGCTTTCGGTTAAGAGACAAGAGAAGTGCTGGCGGCTTGCAGTTGTAATCATCCAATATCTTTTGATGTCATTATTTTGCAAATATGCTGAAATTATTACGATGTAATCCTCTCCCCGATATCTCTCCTCTGTCCAATGATGTTTTTACCTATAATAATGCGTATGCAACATGATATATTATTGCGTGCAAAACAGTCGTTTGCAAAAAGCGATTCAAATAATCCTGCTGGTTTTTTTGACAATCATATCATTTCTCTATCTTTTGGATCGTATTATGGAATGCGATTTCTTCTGGCATCTGAAGACAGGAGAATGGATATGGCAACATAAGTCACTGCCTTCGGAGGACCCGTTTGCATATACTACTCCAGAGGGGTACAGTGAAAGAAAACACTTCATACTGACCTCTTATTGGCTAAGCCAGATTATTTATTATCTCTCCTATCTTGCGGGTGGAATGACCGGCATAATCTTTTTGCGATTTATTGTAGTTGGTTTGCTCATTTTCCTCGTATTAAAACGCAAAGCAGGTGACAGCATCCTCTACGAGTGTCTCCTTATCATTTTCATCGTTTTTTTCTTAACGAGATTTTCCCTTGAAAGGCCTCATGTCTATTCCTTTCTTTTTTTCCCGCTAATTCTTTATTTATTAGACAAAATACGGGATGAAGATGATTCTTTTGATGAGAAAAAGAAATATCTTTTTCTCCCTTTAATTATGATCCTATGGGCGAATATGCATGGTGGATACGTGTTGGGACAGGCAGTCATTGTAATGTACCTTGTGACGGAAGGGCTAAAGTTTACTCATCATTCTTTGAAACCGTTATCCAAAAAAATATATATCAGGCTGTTGCTTGCGGGGATGCTGGGGATTCTCTTTTCGCTTGCCAACCCCAATACTTATCACGCTATAAATATACTTGTGAGCAAAACGCCTGCTACTTTGAATTCTTATGTAATAGAATATCAAACGCCATTTGAAGATTTTCAAAGGGGCCGCTACGAAATGGTTTTATATTGGTTATTGCTCGTATTAACAGCTATCGGGATGCTTGTTAATACCAGGAAAATTGATATCACAGAACTCACGCTTCTTGCAGGAACAGGGTATCTATCTTTTACCACAATTCGATACATCCCGTTCTTTATAATTGCAGCCATTCCTTTCATTGGGAAAAGTCTTTCAAAGGGCAGCATATTGAAATATGTGAGGATTGTGATCATTGTCATAACAATTTATTCTGCGATATTCTTTACGTGGGACGAAAGGTTTAATGTTTACAATATTTCATCAAATCGATGGCTTCATCCATCATTTCCGGTTTATGCTGCAGATTTTATCATTCAAAATAATGTTAAAGGAAATATGTATAATTTCTTCGACTGGGGAGGATATTTAATATGGCGTCTGGCTCCGGAGCGAAAAGTCTTTATAGACGGAAGAGCTAATTATCCACCTATCCTAGAATTATCAAACCGTTTTATTAATACAGCTGATTCAGAAAGTTTTGCCGGTTTGCCTTATTGGAAGGCTATCTTGAATACTTATAATGTTTCGTATATCATTCATTCATTGTTTGATGTTTCAGGAGAAGCTTCGCCGCTTTTGTTCGCTCTTATCCAGGACAACGACTGGATTCCTGTTTTTTCCTATGATAGATCAATGATTTTCTTGAGAAATTCACCTGAAAACTATCAAGTATTGAGAGACTATGCCATTCCAAAGGATCATTTTATAGATATTCTCATTGGAGCATGTGATTTCCGGATAAAAACTAACCCAAATGACTTCAGGCCGTATATTGCAAGGAGTGACCTGTATATGTTTAAAGGCTATTATGACGAAGCAAGGAAAGGATATGATAAGGCACTCAAGATAGCACCTTTTAATCCTGTTTTAAGGAACAGGTTGATGATAATAGAAAAAATAACAAATACGAAATAAATAGAATTCTGGAAAGAATACATAATAGGCCGAATGGATATTTTTTTGTCGAATGCAGGGTTAAATGAGTAATCAATCATAAGGTGCGGTCGCCGGAAAGATATCTTGTGTTATCGGCTT
>JAOUFP010000243.1 GCA_029858145.1 Nitrospirota bacterium
TCGGGGTAACGGAAACCGCCTTTGTCACAGGAATCGTGAGCGAGGAAGACAGTTCAGCATGATAGAAATCGCTGAAGTCATTGCCGTCCTTATCAAATCCCATGATCTTGTTATTAATGTTGTAGCTCGCCAGGGCGCCGAGATTCAGCGACATATCCTTCGGCAACGCAAAGGAATGACCAACCGAAACAACGATAAAAGCGCCATTACCCTCGTCATAATCATAGAAGAGCGTAAGGGCCGGCTTCAGCAGGGTATCGTAGGCCGCGGATACGTACACCTCCTGAGTGTCATTGGCGCCATCGAATGAGTAATAAATGTATCCGCCTGTCAGAGTCAGCTTGTCTATCGCGTAGCTGTAGTTCGCCGTAAAATCCACTTCGCTGACTTCGCCATGACCGGATTCGGAACTGCCCGCCTCAAACCTGTCACTGTCATAATTTCCCCAGAGGTTTGTGCTGAACCCGCCGTAGGTAATGCCGACTGATGGCTGGACCACCCAGCTGTTGCTCAATTTCTGCCCTCTCCACACATAATTGCTCATGACATCAACTGACGCGTAGCCCGCCACCGCGGTATCCTCGCCATAGCTCGTCCCTGTCAGGATGCCCACTGCCATTACCACCGCCAACAATACTTTTTTCAAACTCTTCATCTTTTTTCTCCTTTACAAAGTTTTTTCACGGACTCATTGCCCGTTTTAAATAATTGCTTCTCTCTTACTGCTCACTGCCGTTTTCTTCATCGTGCCGGACGTTGATCCATCGAACCTCCTTCGTTCTTATGCCGTATTTTCTGACCTTGTATCCGATCATCCTTTCGGTTATGCCGAGCTTCTTTGCCGCCCTTGCCATGATCCAGTTGCACTCTTCAAGGGCGCCGAGTATCGCCTCTTTTTCCATCTCCTGAATCCTGTGTTTCAGATCGCTCTCCAGCTTTCCCATACCCTTTCTATTACCAGAACCGTGCCAACATGCAAGTGCATGTTATTTCAGGATAAATACGTTCCGTTGTGTTACATTTATGTGGCTTTGCTACAATTTTGTCTGTTTTTTTATGTGACGAAAGGGGTGTAAACCTGAGAAAAGCATTTAACCGCAGGGACGCTGCCAAAAGCAGGTGCTTCAAAGCGGGAAAAATCAGGAAGTTTTGTTGTCGACCAGAAAAGTGTTATTGACCAAAGGACAGGCATGCGCTCAGAAAAAGCTTTCATCGCAGCACCTTTGCAAGACATCTGATATCCGGGAAAGTGGTTCACCAGAAATTTGTGCGGATTGCAATACCCTCTCCCCTGAGGGGAGAGGGTGCCTGAGAGATGAAGGAAAAACTGATCTCTTTCGCTAAAGACCTGAAGAACCGTTCTGCGGATGAGTAGTTGAGTTGATAAGGGAGCACGGTTTCGACAACCTCCCCTTCTGCCCCCCTCAACTGAGGGGAAGTAAAGAAACATTGAATATCGCGGAATAGTCTAAATTCTCTTGTTCTTTAATTTTTTAAGGACCCGCGCGCTCTCGAAGGTGTTGAGGACATCTTTTTTTTCGAGCCATCCCCGCCTGGCCACCGCGACGCCGTAGCGCATGTTGTCAAACTGCGCGCTGTTGTGCGCGTCGGTAGATATGACCACCGGCACCTTCAATTCTCTTGCCCGTCTGACATTCGCTTCGCTGAGGTCCAGCCTCAGCGGATACGCGTTAATCTCTATGGCGGTGCCTGTCCCGGCCGCTGTCTGCAGGACTTTTTCCATGTCAACCTCATAGGCTTCCCTCTCGCCGAGCAGCCTTCCGGTGGGATGTCCGATTATAGAAACGTTGGGGTTCTTCATGGCTGCTATAATGCGCTTTGTGATCTGCTCGGAAGACTGCCTGAAGCCCGAGTGTATTGAGGCGATCACCACATCGAGCTGCCTCAGCAGCTCATCGTCGAAGTCAAGGCTCCCGTCACTTTTTATATTGATCTCCGCGCCGGTGAGAATCCTGACCCTGCCGGTCTTCCTGTTTATCGCGTCGATCATCTTCTTCTGCTCAAGGATCCTTTCCTCGCTCAGCCCCCTGGCAACACCAAGTCCCTTTGAGTGGTCGGTCACTGCTATATACCGGTACCCCTTTTCTGCTGATGTTTTTACGAGTCCCTCGAGATCCTGCGTGCCGTCGCTCCAGTTGCTGTGGACATGGAGGTCTCCTTTCATATCGGCAGGTTCAAGCAGACTCGGGAGCTTTTCCTCTGCTGCAGCCTCGACCTCCCCCATATCCTCCCGCAACTCAGGGGGGACAAACTGAAGCCCGAGGACTTTATATATGTCTTCCTCTTCCCTGCCTCCGAGTTTCCTGTTGTCTTTTTCCCTGAATATGCCATACTCATTGATTTTCAGCCCGGCCTTCGAGGCGATCTCCCTCAATCGTATGTTATGCGCCTTGCTGCCGGTAAAATACGCGAGCGCGGCCCCGAAGCTGTCGGCTTCGACAACCCGTATGTCGACCTGGATGCCGTCTTCGAGAAGGACGCTTGACTTGGTGGGGCCTTTCGCGAGGACCTGGCTGACGCCGGGCATGCGGGTAAAGACTTTCATGACAGCATCAGGATCTCCGGAGGTGGAGATAATATCAATGTCCCTGATCGTTTCCTTCCATCTCCGGATGCTGCCCGCGATCTCCAATTTTTCGACCGGCGCAGTTTCTGCAAGGTATCCCCTGAGTTGATTCGCCAGCGGAAGTATTTTCCCGAGAGGATGTCTGGCAGAATGGCGCCGGACCAACTCTATCCCCTTTATGATGCCCGCCTCTGTCTTGTCCTTTATCCCCGGCAGGCCTGAAAGTTTGTGTTCTCTCGCAAGTTTTTCAAGACTGCCCACATCCTTTATATCAAATTTCGCGTACAGAAGACTGACGGTCCTGGGTCCCAAGCCAGGGATAGCGAGCAGTTCTATGAGGGTCTCGGGGACCTCCTGCTTCAACTTTTCATAGGCCTCGACACGGCCCGTCTTCAGGTATTCTCCGATTTTTGCTGCAAGGTCACGGCCGATACCGGGAATCTCCTGCAGCTCTTCTGCAGACAGGGATGAGACATCCTTCCCGAGTTCTGCGATGTTTAAGGCGGCCCTTCTGTATGCCCGTATCCTGAAGGGATTTTCATTCTTTATTTCGAGGAGGTCCGCTATATTATTGAAGATTTGGGCAATGTCGGCATTCTTCATGTCTCCAGTATATCAGAGTTTGCACTGCCCCAGAATAACGAAGCCTATGGTCCAGTGAAGACTCCCTGCGGCAAGACCGCAGGGAATATGCCCGCTTTCCATTTATATTTCAGTATGCGTATGACACCTTTTCGTGCATGTCCGTGAGCAGGCCTCGCAGCCTATACAGTTTTCCGGATGGGCTACTGTCATAACCTTGTTGCCCATATCGTCGCCGTATTCGTCCTCTCCCTCAAAAGGCTTCTCGATCAGTTCGAGCACGTCTCTGCTGCAGGCCTTATAGCAGCGGCCGCAGCCGATGCATTTTTCGACGTCAATAGCCTCGATGAATTTGGGTATCCATGTCTGTCCGCCTCTCGTAAATCCCATAATCGCCATATGATCCTCTCCTTTCAGTGTCAGTGTTTAGTGTCAGTGTCAGCACAAACTAAGCAAAAGTGTCAGTAAATGAAAAAACTCTCACTCGATGCGTCCCTGACAGCGATCACTGACACGGACACTTTTCTCACTGACACTTCTACGCTATCGCTTCACCGTCCGTCTCGCCGGTCCTCACCCTCAGTGCTGTCTCAACCGGGCTGACAAAGATCTTGCCGTCACCGTTTCTGCCGGTCGTGTTCACCTTTATGATGGATTTTACGATCTTTGTCACAAGGTCGTCCGGCACGACGATCGTGAGAAGACGCTTGGGCACAAAAAGCGCGATCTTCGGCAGCGTATGATCAAGCGCATACGTTGAGGGAGTCGGCTTCAGCCTGACCGCGGTGCAGTAGCTGTCGGGCAATTCCGAATCCATCTCCGCGCACATGGCGCCTTTCTGCTTGCCCCTGCCTTCGACGCTCTGGATGGTCATCGACGGATACCCCAGTTCTTCGAGGACTTTTTTTGTCTCAGGGAGCTTGTCCCTTCGTATGATCGCGGTGATCTCTTTCATAGCACCGCCTCGCCTGTCCTTACGGTGTACGCTCCCTCGACAGGGCTTACAAAAATCTTTCCGTCACCGATAAAGCCTGTCCGCGCCTTCTCCTGGATGATGCCGATCACTTTTTCGGCATCTGAGTTATCGACAACAGTCATAATCATTGTTTTCGGAAGCTCGTCATAATGAACAGGGCCCACCGTCAAGCCCTTCTGCTTTCCCCTTCCGAACACAGGCACCTTTGTGAGTGACGGAAAACCCGCGCCCTCAAGGGCCAGCACCACCTCCTGCTCTTTTTCCGGTCTTATGAATGCTCTGATCATTTTCATCTTCATTTTCTCCTTTTCTCATTGTCAGTTTAGAATGCAGGTGCCAGCTCATCAAAATGAATACGCTGACACAGAGACTGACACTAATCGCTTGATAATGCTTTTTTCAGCCATGGGGGCGGCGAGCCTTTTACCGTTTTAAAGAGCCTTTCCATTGACTCTTCTAT
Source organism: Nitrospirota bacterium (assembly GCA_029858145.1). Lineage (GTDB taxonomy): Bacteria > Nitrospirota > Thermodesulfovibrionia > Thermodesulfovibrionales > UBA6898 > JAOUFP01. The sequence goes on from JAOUFP010000243.1 coordinate 4,606, forward strand.
CGGGACAACTTCCTTCACCTTAATAGGCATTATGCCCTTTTTGATGAGCCTTGCGGCAGACGGACCGCCGATCTCGGTGAGGTAGATAATCCTGCAGTCCGAGAGCCTGTTCACCTTCTCCTCCACCCTGTCGTCGTGGAGTTTTCCGAGCCCTTTTGTCTCAACGACCGATAAATCCACGCCGTCTGCAAACCTCCTGAGTTCCGCGAATTCATAGCCCTCGGTGGTCAGGTTGTAGATGACGAATTTGCCGGCCCGTCCAAAATGCTCGTCCACATTTTTCCCGTCGGTTGTCGCAAATGCTATCTTCATGGATGCACCTCCTTTGCGCATATATTGGCGATTTCATTGATGGTATCAAGGGCCCCCTTGTATCCGATCGTAAGCCTCGAAGTATTCCCGAAGAGCTTATACACAGGGAATCCCGCCTGATACAGAGGCGCTCCGAGCTTCCTCGCCGCTTCCGTTG
>JAOUFP010000189.1 GCA_029858145.1 Nitrospirota bacterium
TACATTGAACCGCTTCTGGCTGACCATGGAGCCGATCAGCTGCTCATAGGCAAGATCCGCCATGGCCGGGGACTTCTGTTTGGCATCAAAGGGCATGACCGTGATGCTCATGCGGGAGTTGGTCTGGAGCACGTCGGGGATATTGCGGGTGACCGTAAAATTGGTTGAAGCCTTGTTGCCGGAACCGTCATAGACATCCACCACGATACGGTTCTGGCCTTCCTTCAGGCTGACGGTCCTGCTGAAGAAGATCTTTTTCCCCTGTCTGGCAGGGACTTCGAGGTTGTTGACCATGATCTTTTCGACTCGGCTGTTGTCGAACGCCTCGCCCTCGACGTAGTATTTGTCCACAAACACGGTCGGGAGCTCCGTCGTGTCCTTCAGCCTGACGACCGGCTGCTCCTTGTCAAGGGAGAATATCTTGTTGCCGTTGAAGGCGAGCAGGATTGGCTCAGGTTTCCTGCTGAAGGCCGCGAGCTCTTTTCTGATATCGATCTCTGCCCTGGTCTCGTTGTCGACCCTGTCAGACGCCTGTATCACGAAGGTGCCGGTGCCTGACGGCACGGCAACATCGAATTCGTATGCCTTTGTATTGTCCGCCTTTTCCGGTTTGCCGTTTATCACGACGGTATGTATGCCGGTGTTGTCATTCACCTCGCCGGTTATACGGACGCGGCCGCCTTCCGGCCCCTTCTCCTGCACGATGTCATAGATGTTGATCGTCGGGCCTTCCCTGTCGACAATGACCTTCACCGTCTTTTCAGCGCTGTTGCCGAGGAGGTCCTCGCACCTGACGCTGATGGTGTTCTCGCCGTCGGTGAGCTGCACCTCGTCTTCGAAGCTGACAGCCTCCCCGGCCAACTCGAACCGGTAGGGCCTGTCATTGAACGTTATCCGCGAGATCAGTCCCTCGCCGGAGGCCCTTCCCTTTATCACCGCGGTCAGTCCCCTGACAACGGGATTGTCTCCGGGTGAATCGACCGTCAGCGAAGGAAGGCGGACGCTGCCGCCCTTCTGCCTCAGTATTCTCACCTTCCGCGCCTTGTTCAGGTAATAGACCGCCTTCGCGGACTCTGCGGAACGCACGGATTCCTCGAGTTCGGCTATCGCCCTGTCATTGTCGCCCATATTGAAAAAGACGATGCCGAGTTCGCGGTGGGGAAAGTAGTCGATGAAGTGCATGCCATAGGTCCTGGCCATCCGCTGGTCTTTCTCCCTCGACGAAATCGCCTTGCTGATGTCGCTGATCGCGTTTTCCAGCTGCCCGCTCTCCGAGTACTCCAGCCCGCGGTCATAGTAGTTCCACCATTTGCCCCGGAACGTGCCGCTGTCGAACACCGCAAAGGCGGGCACCCCCGAAAGCAGAAGAATCTGCATGACTGCGATGATCGCGCGAATCGTCTTCATATATGGCCTCCCCGCTCCTTCTTATGTTTTTTAGAAATAAACGATGAGCGATGTCATAATCGTATGTTGTTTTATATCCGCTTCGCTGCCCTCGACGCTCGGGACATCGCCGGAGACCCCTTTGCCCATCCTGTACTGATATGAAAAATCAAAGGCGAACCTCTCGCGTGAATACCCGCTTCCGGCCGAGAATCCATAATAGTCATCAGGGCTTCCCTTTGCCGGCTCAGGATCATAAAAAAGGCCGAGTCTGAAAGGGACGACGTACTTGTCTCTGATGAAAAGATACTCGCCTCCGAGGCGCACCTGGGTGGTGTCGGTGAGCCTGCCTTCACTGACCGGCAGCCTGTCGAGAGGATTCCTTTCCACGCCGCTGGAATCAACAATAACGAACCTGGACCAATCCGTCCGGTAGAGGTCAAGAGCCACGGTCAATGCGTCTGAATGACGATAGGACACGCCGATTCCGTATGATGCAGGCATTTTCATCGTGAGGTCTTCACTGTGAGAATCAAAGGCAGTGGGGTAAAGCGTTGTTACACCTGTGTCTGTTCTTGTCTGAGACCTGTCGTAAGAAGAGTCAGTCTTCTGCCCGAGGTCCGCGTCGAACGATGTCTTGTATACCGCACCGACCGCAAACTTGTCCGACACCGACCAGAGGATGCCGAAGTTGGCATTTACGCCGCTGAAAGATGTATCCCTTGTTTCGGATATCACCTCATTAATGAGAAGATCATAAGCGGGACGCTCCACCACAGTCTGAATTTCTCCACGCTGTCTGGTTTCCCATCCGTTTTCCGTAAGGTTTTTATCCCAAATATTCAGCGTGGCTCCCACCGAGAGGCCGGGAATAATCTGGACCGCCATGGCAGGAGAGATAGCGTAAAGATAACCCGTCTGCTCGAAATGAATATTCGCATTTTTGCCGCCCGCGATGTTCAGTTTAAGGTCATTTATACTCTTGTCCATCTCATACAGGCGCTGGTAATTGACAGAGACGATCATATTTCTGTTGAAAAGAACAAAGGGATAGGCAGCGCTCGCATAGTTCACTCCGTCTGTTTCCATATCATGCGTACTTTCGATTTCAGGATGCACGGATGAACTGTATTCCTGCCGCCGGTTGAAATATGAGTAGACCAGCGAAACTTCGGGGTTCTCGAGCTGAATCAGACCGGCCGGATTCCATGACGCCGCGGTCGCGTCATCGGCCACGCTGATGAAGGCGCCGCCCATGCCCGTGGCGCGGGCGCCTGAACCGACCGGGTTGAGCGTCGAGGAGAATTCGACCTGCTGGGCTCCTGCCCCTGCCGGAGAAAGAATCAGAGAAACGAACAGCAATAAACACTGAGAAATAATTGCATGTTTTTTCATATATGTTATTTAGCACCGCCCTGCTTTTCTCTTATTTTGACTCCGTTTACAACGTCTTTGCCTTGACCGATAATCGACGCCATTGAGGCATCTTTGCCGACGTCGCTGATCTCGATCTCACCGAGCACTGCGTACAGGCCGGAGCCTTTCCGCTGCTCGCTGACCACTTCGAACCTGTCTCCCTTCCCGAGGCCATGGGCCTGCCCGAGATTCACCTCACAGCTGTTTCCATGAAGCGCGACCACCTTACCCCTGAGCGGGAAATCGGTCTTCACAAAGTCGACGATATTTGCCGCAAGGCTGTCGGCGAATGCCTTGTCGATGCTCCCTGACGGCGACTCCGCGGTGATCACCTTCCGTACCGCGGTGGTCTCGGTATCGATCAACCTGAGCATGACCATCTGCGACTTTTGGTCAGAAAGGATGCTCCCTGTCACTATGATTTTTGCAGAGAGGACCTTCCCGATCCTCAGGGAAGTGGCAGGGTCGGCAAGCGCTGAACTGCCGAGCTTCAGCTCCTCGAGGAGTTTCGCGAGTATTTCGCGCTCTACAACATTGACGCGTCCGCTGTTCCCGATCCGCTGAGACAGGAGCGCGGTCAGCCGGTCGGCAGCTTCACCAGGGGCCTTGATGTCCATAAAGACCATGGTAAGCGGCGGCGTGGTCCATTCGTCACCCGTCTTCCCGTCCAACTCGAATTTATTCTCCCGGTAATTCTTCGCGAGGACCGCGACAAGCTCATCGATCCTCCTGCCGTTGTCCTCTTTCACGGCCGCCGGCGCGTTGGCGTCACTGGAAGACTGCGCCGCCTGCTCTCCGCCACCCTTGCCGGACTGTATCGCATAGAACCCGAGGCCGAGGGCGATAACAACAATAATGCCGGCGATCACCGCCATTGACGGCGTCTTTTTCTTTGAAGAGATCTGCACCCGCTCGGTCCCGTGTCTGAGGTCCGCGGAGACGAGCACCTCTTTCTCCTCTTCATTTTTCCTCGGTTCGCTCTTTTTTGCCGCGGCCTCGTGGAAGATATACCGTGCGGTGGGGTCTCCGTAAAGCATATAGCCCGCCCAGATGATGGTATCCTCGCCGAATTTCTCTATGAGCGCCTGCCTCGCGAGCCGTATCGCGTCGCCGATCGAACTGCCCCGCACAAGGTTCCTGTAGAAATTGACCGCGAAATGCGAGCCGGCCTGATCCGGGATCTCCCAGAACGTACCGACGTAATGCTGCACTCCTGAGAGAAGAAACGCGTTCGCAAGACCGAATATCCTGTTTTCAAAGTCCTCTCCGAGTTGCCACTCTCCGGTCTGGCCTGTCTGGCACGCATTCGAAAAAACAAGTGCGGGCATCGGCATCATGCCGGTCATGCTGATGATCTCTCCTGCCTTCAATTTCCCGTTATTCAGCATCCAGCCGCTTTCCTGCGGGTCTGCGGTGTCGTGAACCGCGTGCCCCGCATAATGGACTATATCAAAGTTGCGGATCTTGGCCTTCACATAGTCGGCACTGATATCGGTTGTCTTCAACGAAATGTCGACCTGGTCCTCAAACATGTCCATTTCGTTCTTGATTCCGACACCCTCTTCATAAGACGCGGAAAGATCGCTCCGGGGGTCGGCAAGCACCTGCATCTTCAGCGGCCTCCCGACAGCGCGCACAACACCGGAGACCCTCTGCTTCGTGCTCACGGTCCTGCCGGCACTGAAACGCTGGCAGAGGAAATCCCTTCCGTCAAAAAGCAGTTCCCACGGGATATGCACCAGCTTGTCATCGAGGCTGAACAGGAGATGGTGATATACGGTGCCGGCGAGCTGTTCCTTTATCTGGACCGGGATGAGTTCATCAAAAAGGAGTCCTCCGTATTCCTTCAGCTTTCCCAGGAGGTCACTGCCGATCTTGCCCCTCCTGTTCGCCCTGTTGAGAAGTTCGGTAATGCCCTCATTATATTCTTTTATCTTTAAGTTGTTATATTTCAGCTCGTCGTAACTCTTTGCGGCTCTCTCCTCACCCTCGGACTTTTCGACTCCGCTCACCTTCAGCATCTCACCTGAGAGAGACGCTTCTATCACAAAAATGCCCTCTTTCTCCTGCGGAATATCAACCGCCTTTCTGAGTTTTCCGAGACATGCCTCTTCGGACAGCCAGAGCACCCGGTATACACTGATCGGATCCTTCTTACCCTTCACCTCGACGGTCTCGATGAACCTGAAAATGAACTCGTCGTGGCTCCTGACAGCCCTGTAAAGATCATCAGTCACAATGATTTCTCCGGCATCGGCAAGGGATTCAACCCTGCTGGCGACGTTCACAATATCTCCGTATACGTCATTCTGCTCAACGATTCCCTCTCCATAGTTCAGGCCCGCCCTGACATGTATCTGCTCCTTCGCCTGTTTTCCCCTGTTGTACTCGAAAAGGGACATCTGTATCTTGATGGCCGCACTGACCGCATCAATGGGATCGTCATAGACAGACATGGTGGCATCACCGATCGTCTTCAGCAAAACCCCCTTGTTCGCCTCGATGATCGGCAGAACAATCTCGTTGTGCCTGTGTACCATGACCCTGCCGTCAATATCTCCCCTCGTGTCATAAAAAGTGGTGGACCCTTTGATGTCCGTGAACATGATCGCGATCTTCTTCGTAAATTTCGAATGAAGAAGGCTGTCAAGCCTTACCCTCTCCTCAAGCAATTTCCCTATGTCGTGTTTTTCTTCTTCCATATCCGCACTCCTTATAGTTATTCAATCTTTAAAGTAATCGCCCCATAGATTCCGCCGCGCCGTTCGATGCGTATAGTATAACGGCCCGGCCCGATCTCCTCGAATACCGCCGCCCCGTCTTCGAGGAGATACGACGCAAGCTGCCTTCCGCCCGAAAAAAGTCCTGCCCTGTGATGGGAGAGCTGTTCACCCGTGGCTTTATCAGCTGCGATAACCTTTATGTTGCACAGGACATCGGAAAGCCTCTCGATAATGAATTCGGCATCGATGTCATCAAAGGACTTCTTCAGAACAACCACCTGCGGACCGACTGACTCCGCGCTCCTCAGGGAAAAGGCCGGTTGCGGAATGGAGACGTCCGTGAAAGGCAAGCAGTCGACAACCCTTATGGCCTTTGCGGCAAGGCTGAGCACCGCGTCAAAAAAAGTGCTCTTCGCAGGATACCGCGAGACCGCGCTTGCAACCAGGCGTTCGGGGACGGTGCTGAAAGGAATACCGTCAGAAAAGGTCAGCGCCTTCCCTATCAAGGCGATATCATCGAGGCATGCTTCGCAGGCCTCGAGATGAAGCAACAGAAGTTCCCTTTCCCGGGATTCCAGCTTCCCCTCCAAAAAAGCGCCTATCTCTTCCTCGTTCAGGCATCTGTTTCCCCGATGCATACTCTCCTCCTTACCGCAGGAAATTCACTGGTGATTTTCTCTTCTCACCGCATTAGA
>JAOUFP010000190.1 GCA_029858145.1 Nitrospirota bacterium
ACTGCCGGTTCTCAGGGGAGTGGTGGCGCTTTTTCACGCGCTGGCACTCGGCATAAAGGCGATAGAGTTTTCCGCAAGCAAGGCCTACGAAGAAGAGGAAGAGGAGAGTCTGGGCAAGTTTTCGATAGCAGTGACGATCATGGTGTCAATCCTGCTCGGCATCGGCCTCTTTATCCTTTTGCCGTTATTTGTGACCAAACTTGCCGGCCTTGTTTTTGAAGGCATCGCGAAAAGCTCCCTGCTGTTTAACCTGACAGACGGTGTCCTGAGGGTCTTCGTCTTTCTGGTGTATGTGGTGATGATAGGGCTGTGGAAGGAGATGGCCAGGATCTTCATGTACCACGGTGCGGAACACAAGGTGATCCATGCCTATGAGGAGGGAAAGGAATTGACGCTCGAGAATGTAAAGGACTACAGTCCTCTGCATCCGCGCTGCGGCACCAGCTTTCTGATGATCGTCATGGTGGTGAGCATCCTCGCTTTTTCCTTTATCCCCCAGTACTGGCCTTTTCTCTATAAGTTTCTCTCGCGGATAGTCATGATACCGCTCATAGCCGGGTTGTCGTTTGAGTTCCTGAAATTCTCATCCAGATGGGATCACAATCCGCTTATGCATATGCTTGTTTGGCCGGGCCTGATGCTGCAGCGCCTCACCACGAGGGAGCCTGATGAGGCACAACTCGAAGTCGCACTCAGCGCCCTGAAAGAAGTTTTGAAACTCGAGGAAGAAAATGCTTGATAAACTGATTCAGATAGAAGACAAATACGATAACCTGACCAATCTTTTGATGGACCCCAAGGTGCTTTCAGTGCAGTCGGAATTCCAGAAATATTCCCGGGAGCACGCGGAACTTCAGGAGCTGGTCGAAAAGATACGGGAGTACAAGAGGATGCTTTCGGAGCTGGAAAGCACGGAAGAGCTCTTGAAGTCCGGGGACAGTGAATTGAAAGAACTCGCCCAGGCGGAACTCGAAGAACTCAAGAAAAAGAGGCCCCTGCTTGAAAGTGAACTGAAGCTGATGATGCTCCCGGTGGATCCGAGAGACTCGAAAAACGTAATACTGGAAATCAGGGCCGGAACTGGCGGCGAAGAGGCCGCGCTGTTTGGGGCCAGCCTGCTCAGGATGTATACCAAGTACGCGGAATCGAAGAGGTGGAGGGTAGAGCTGATCAGCATGAACGCGACAGGCCTTGGGGGGATCAAGGAAGTGGTGGCATCTATTCAGGGAAAGGGTGCGTACAGCAAACTCAAGTACGAAAGCGGGGTTCACCGTGTCCAGCGGGTGCCTTCCACTGAAGCCTCGGGAAGGATACATACCTCAGCGGCGACAGTCGCGGTGCTCCCGGAGGCGGAAGACGTTGATTTGAAGATCGATGCGAAGGACCTCAGGATAGACACCTTCTGTTCATCGGGCGCCGGAGGCCAGAGCGTCAACACAACCTACTCGGCGGTGCGCATCGTGCATGTGCCGACAGGGCTTGTTGTGCAGTGTCAGGACGAGCGCTCCCAGACCAAAAACAGGGATAAGGCGATGAAGGTCCTCCGTGCGAGACTGTACGAGATTCAGATGGAGGAAAAGGAAAGGGAGAGGGCGCAGCAGAGGAAATCGCAGGTAGGTTCCGGGGACAGAAGCGAGCGGATCAGGACATATAATTACCCCCAAAACAGGGTGACTGATCACCGCACCGGGTTTACGCTGCACAAGCTTGATCAGGTGCTCGAAGGATCACTCGAAGAACTCCTTGACAACATTATCACCTACTTTAATGCAGAGAGACTGAAAGAACTCTGATCAGAAAAGCCCTTCTGCCGGTCCGGGGCACTCGCGTTTACCAATGAGGCTGCTTGATATCATAAAGAAGTCATCCGGGCATCTTGAGAAGGCAGGGGTCGAAGATGCTCTGGTTGACGCTGAACTCCTCGTCCTTTACGCTGCCGGCAGGGACAGGCTGAGTGCGTACATGGATAATCCCGAGGTGGACCGCTCATTAGTGTCCCGTATCAACAGGCTGGTGAGGCGGAGGGCTGGGGGAGAGCCGCTGCAGTATATCATCGGCCGTGTCGAATTCCTCGGTCTAGATATCAGGGTGGGAAAGGGAGTGCTGATCCCGCGGCCTGAGACCGAATTGCTGGTCGAGGAAGCGATAAAGGCCGTGAAGAGTAAAGCGTCAAGCGTAAACAGTTTAAAAATTGACTCATCGCCTGTTACTCACCACGCATCACGGTCTTTTCTTGATTTATGCACAGGAAGCGGGTGCATAGCACTTTCACTGGCAAAAGAATTTCCTGATGCACAGGTATGCGCGACCGATGTTTCCGCGAAGGCGATAAAGTACGCAACGGAGAACTCCGAACTCAACGGGATAAAGAATGTCGCGTTCCTCAGGGGGTCCCTGTTCGGTCCGGTCCCGGAACATGTCTCTTTTGATCTCATCACCGCAAACCCGCCGTATATAAAAAGTGCTGATATCGCCGGGCTTCAGCGGGAGGTAAGAAGGGAGCCTGCCAAAGCCCTGAACGGCGGCAAGGACGGTCTGGATTTTTACCGAAAAATTCTTTCAAAGGCAGGAAGTTACCTGAAAGAGTCCGGCTGGATATTCTTTGAGCTCGGGTTCGGACAGTCAGAAGCAGTATCGGCAATAGCCGGAAGAGCCGGGTTCAGGAATATAACGGTGGTGAAGGACTTCGCCGGCATCGACAGGGTGCTGAAGGCGGAGAAGTAAACGGTTCAGTCTTCGCATCTGCAGGGATGGTAGATCAGAATGGCAGACTGCATCTTCTTTAACGCTTCGTCCTTTGTTTTTCCGGTTGCCCTGTAACCTGGCAATTCCTTGCATTCGGCGACCCAGTTGTCGTCATCGTCCTGGTAGATTATAAACTCCCGCATAGAAAAATATACCATAAAGCCGCTGCCGGGGAATAGGGATGTCTTTTTGTCAAGAAGGATAAAACACATTTTTGCCTCTTCCTTTTTGTGCCGGATATCGTTAGAATAGAAAGACTTTTCTTAAGGGGGGATATCTGGATAAGCTTATTATCAGGGGCGGGAAACGCCTGAAGGGTACGGTCGAGATCAGCGGAGCGAAAAACGCTGCCCTTCCGATCATGGCTGCCACCATCCTGACAGGCGGTGAACATTATATAGAAAATGTCCCTGATCTGCGGGACATCAGGACGATGGGAAGGCTCATCGCAGATCTCGGAGCCGGCTTCCACCTTGAAAAAAACAGGGCGGTCCTTGAAACCTCGAAGATCAATAACTATGAGGCCCCTTATGAACTCGTCAGCACGATGAGGGCCTCTGTTCTTGCGCTCGGGCCGCTCGTGGCCCGGCTGGGAAAGGCAAAGGTCTCTCTGCCGGGCGGGTGCGCGATAGGCGCGCGGCCCATAAATCTCCATCTGATGGGGCTCGAGAAACTCGGCGCTTCCATTACCCTTGAATCGGGATATGTGCTTGCGAAGGCGAAGAAGCTGAAAGGCGCATCCATATATTTTGATATGCCGACCGTGACCGGGACAGAGAATATCATGATGGCGGCGGTCCTTGCGGAAGGGAAGACGGTCATCGAGAACGCGGCGCAGGAACCCGAAGTCGTGGATCTTGCGGACGCCCTTAAATCCATGGGCGCGCGGATAACAGGGGCGGGAGAAAGCGTTATCGAGATTGAAGGGGTGAGCCGGCTGACCCCCCTGAGGCATGTGATCGTCCCGGACCGCATCGAAACCGGAACCTTTATGGCGGTTGCGGGGATTACCGGCGGCGACATAACCATCAAAAAATGCAATCTGCAGCACCTTGACGCGGTCATCAACAAGCTTAAGGATACCGGGATGAAAATCAGGACGGTAAAATCAGGGGTCAGGGTGACCGGCCCTGAGATGCTGAGGGCCGTGAACGTCAAGACGATGCCGTATCCGGGGTTCCCCACTGATATGCAGGCTCAGATCATGGCGATGATGTGCGTCGCGGACGGGACGAGTGTTATTTCAGAGAGCATATTCGAGAACCGTTTCATGCACGCCGCCGAACTGCGGAGGATGGGCGCGGACATCACCATCGAGGGCGGCACTTCAGCAACGGTAAGAGGGACCGGAAAGCTGAAGGGGGCACCGCTGATGGCGACCGACCTGAGGGCAAGCGCGTCCCTGATCGTTGCGGCGCTTGCGGCGGAGGGGGAGACGACCATCAAAAGGATCTACCACCTCGACCGGGGTTATGAACGAATCGAAGAGAAACTGAAGAAGTTAGGGGCTGATATAACGAGAGAAAAAGAATAACAGCCCTGTTCCCGAGGTATTATGGTAAAAGGCGCTAACAAACAGATTGTCACCTGTGCCCACAAGGAAGAGGGTAAAGTATGCCCGATCAGCAAGACACCCTGCCTTGGCGACTGCATCTACGCGAACATCCTCGACGATATCAGTCTCGGCATTATCGGCCTCGATACCTTGAAGAAAGAGGTTTTTTTCCAGAACAAGCTTGCCGTATCGATCTTTAAGGAGACGATAAAACCGAAGGATTACGGCGCGCTTTCCTCCCTCCTTCTTCCCGACCTGCAGATGCCGGTTACCCTGCAGAACCTCCCTGAGCCAAGCATCATCCAGTACGGCCGCAAGTTTCTCGGGTATTCAACCTACCTCATATCAGAAACCTATCTCTGGATCTACATCTCGGACATTACCGAAAAAATGCGGCTCAACTCTATCGCGGAAGCGGTCAATACCATGAATAACTTCGGCTATATCTTTTCCGGCATCAGGCACGAACTGGGGAACCCGATCAATTCGATCAAAACCTCCATGGCCGTATGCAGGAAGAACCTGCAGTCCTATTCCCGGGAGACGATCAGCGAGTTCATTGACCGTGTCCTCTCTGATATAGCCCGTGTCGAGGTCCTCCTCAAAGACCTGAAGAACTTCAGCATGTACGAAAATCCGGAATGCAGGGAGGTCTATATCGCGTCCTTTATGGACAATCTCCTTGCCATGGTGGAAAGAGACTTCAGCGTGAACAGGATCAGGATCAGGACATTCATCAGTCCCGCTGCGGAACGCGGGTTCTTTGACGCCCGGGCGCTGCAGCACGTGATGCTGAACATCCTGACAAATGCCTCCGATGCTCTCGAAGGGGTGAAATCCCCTGAGATTGCGATCAGCGCATTCAATACGGGCGACAGGATTATCATCGGGATAAAGGACAATGGAAAGGGCATTCCGGAGGCGCAGAAAAAGCATCTCTTCCAGCCCTTTTCAACCACAAAAAAACATGGGACCGGCCTGGGACTGGTCATCGTCAAGAAAATGATGCTCAAGATGAACGGCACGATTGAGATCGATAGCAGGGAAAACGACGGGACGAGAGTCACGCTGAACCTGCCTGCCGGTAATAAAAGTGATGCATAAAGTCAGAAAGAGCATCCTGATCGTGGACGATGACAGGAACTTCTGCACGTCTGTCAGGGAATATGTGAAGACCGATGAGGTCGAGGTGCATGTCGCGCACACAGGCAAAGACTGCCTCGATGCCTGCGCGGAAAACCGCATTGATATAGTGCTCCTTGACCAGAAGCTGCCGGATACGGAAGGGTATGACCTCTGTTCTTCCATACTTAATTTCAACAGCCAGACAAAGATAATTTTTTCAACTGCCTTCCCGAGCTTTGACAATGCGGTGAAGGCTGTCCGGGGCGGGGCCTTTGACTATCTCTCAAAACCGTTTGAACTCGAAGAGCTTGATCTTGTCGTAAGGCAGGCCCTGAGGACCCTCGACCTTGAAAAGGTCGAGCAGTTCCAGAATTACCGGACTGAAAGGGAGAGCGAAGAGAATGTGCTCGTGGGAGACAGCGGGCAGATAACGGAAATCCAGCGTCTGATCAGTCTGGCTGCCAATGCTGATGCCCCGGTGCTTGTCACGGGCGAAACCGGCTCAGGGAAGAACGTTGCCGCGCGGTCCGTCCATTACCGCGGCCTGCTCAGGCACGCACCGTTTATCAGCATCAACTGCGCCGCCCTTCCCGAGACCCTTATCGAGGCAGAGCTCTTCGGCCATGAGAAGGGCGCGTTTACCGGCGCGGCGGGCATGAAAAAGGGGCTGTTCGAGATGGCAGAAGGCGGGACCCTGTTTCTTGACGAGATCGGAGAGATGCCGCTGCCGCTGCAGGCAAAGCTCCTTGGTGTCCTCGATGACGGCACATTCAGGAGACTCGGCGG
>JAOUFP010000191.1 GCA_029858145.1 Nitrospirota bacterium
AGACCCTTTTACCGGAATCTGGCGGCATCCGTTGCTCGCTCTCTTTCGAACATATCAGAAAAACGGCTGCGGCATTGATTCCTGCAAAAACCGCCCGGAATGTACTGGCGGATGCCCGGCTCACGGTTACTATCACTACGGCAACGCCGACACCACCGATATCAGGTGCATCCAAACGACGGACTGTCAGGCTGCTACAGACAATCTACGTCTATGAGCATAACCGCAGCCCACACTGAAAATGCATTCTCCGGGACCACACCCGGCAGTTCTATATCATCGGCTTTGAGATCAGCGAGATATTTGACGTTATGGAAATATCTGAAAACAAATGCGTCGTAAGTGTCTTCCGTAACCTTATCCAGAACTTCCCGGTAATCCAGGGAGGAGAGAATATCCTTTATCAGCTTATTGACCCTCTCCTTCTCTTCCAGCATCAGCCTTGTTCCTGCTTCCTTTCCCCGCATGACGCTCCTCTGCGTCACGGCCTCGACCTTTTCGTATGAGACGATTTTCTTCATCATCCCGGCAGTTATATCAAGGACCTCTTTCTTTTTCATCTATCCTCCTCGTACAAAATATCGTGCACGGAATTTTTCCGCATTGCAAATAATCAATCGTGAATCCTTTTCCACCTTCTGTGTATCCATAGCCACTCTGCCGGATTCTCTCTTATATACTCCTCGATTTTACCGGAGAATTTTACCGAATCATTGTAAACAGCCTGCTCATAGTCCTCCGCACTGTCAAGCGCGATCTCTTCACCTATTTCTATCAGATGTCCATTCCGGGTGCGTCTGATAAAGGCGGGGAGCACCGGGGCCCCTGTCTTGCGGGCAATAATCGCGGGCGTCTTCATGACATGGTCCTTTTTTCCCAAAAACTCCGCAACCACTCCTTCAGATATGATAACACTCTGGTCCATCAGCATGCCCACCGCTTCATTACTTTTCAAAGCGAAGAGGAGCTTTTTCAGCGCCCTCTTTTTGTATATTACCCTGTTGCCGTACCTTTCCCGCGTCCTCTCGATAACCCTGTTGAGATAAGGGTTGTTCAGAGGCCTTGCAATACCATACACCCTTGAGAGTTTCATCGATAAAATGATGCCGATCAATTCCCAGTTGCCGCAATGGCCCGAGATAAAAATCACACCAGCGCCTTTACTCTGCGCCTTTCTGAAATTCCCGATTCCCTTTATTCCGACACGATCGAAAATCCGCTTGCCCAGCCCAAAATATATTTTTACTATCTCGGCAAAAGATTTGCCCATATTCACAAAATTCTGCTTTATGACCGCTTCCGGGGTGGTTTCGATCTTTATCGCCCCTCGTGAAACTGCTGCGCGGAGGTTTTCTACGGCAATATTTCGTCTGCTTCTCCAGAGATAAAAGAGGAGCAGTCCCATCATCCCGCCGATTTTCAGTGAAATGCTGTAGGGCAGAATGGCGAAAGGGAATGAAAAGAAGACTATCAGGATATAAGAAACAAAATGAAGCACCCGCTTCATTTATCGTTTTCTTCTTTTTCTTTATCTTTCTTTTCCTTGAATGACGCGGTTATCTCCTCAAGCCGCTTCATGACAAGATAATGTATCGTGCCCTCAGGGAATGTGCCGTCGTCTTTCATCACGCCGACAGGCATGTCCGTGAATATCTCCAGCCCCTCTTCAACCCTGTCTATAGGATAGATGCTGAACTTGCCGTCTCTGACCGCTTCGACAACCTCTTTTTTCAGCATGAGATGGAGGACATTCTTCCTCGGGATGATAACCCCCTGTGTTCCGTCCAGTCCCCGTATCTTGCAGAGATCAAAAAAACCTTCGATCTTTTCATTTACGCCGCCGATCGGCTGTACATCGCCGTTCTGATCCATGGAAGCGGTAATCGCAATATTCTGCTTTAGGGGGACCCCGGATAGACTGCTCAATATCGCATACAGTTCCGCGCAGGATGCGCTGTCGCCTTCAACCATTTCGTATAACTGTTCAAACGTAATGGAAGCGGAAAAGCTCAAGGCTTTTTTCCCCGCGTAGGTGCTGCCGATGTAATGGGTGATGATGAGGATTGCCTTTTCGTGGATCTTGCCGCTCATCTTTGTTTCCCGCTCGATGTTGATGACGCCCGCTTTCCCCGCATAGGTCTTGGCCGTAATCCTGGAGGGCTTTCCAAAACGGTAGTCACCCATGTCGAGTACCGCCAGCCCGTTCACCTGGCCTGCCTTCGCTCCTTCCGTATCTATGATCAGGGTGCCTTCAAGGATCAGTTCCTGGAGTCTTTCCTCTATCCTGTTCGTCCTGTATATTTTTTCATCAATGGCCTTTTCAACATGTTCAGCCTTTACGATGCTGCTGGCTGCTTTTCCGGCCCAGTAATTTGCCTCGCGTATGACATCGGCGATATCACTGAACTTGGAAGACAGCTTTTTCTGGTGACCCGCCAGTCTTGAGCCGTATTCGACAATCCTGGCAACGCCGCTCCTGTCGAAAGGCCGCGCCTTTTCCTTTTTGCAGCAACTGGCGATAAAGGCCGCATATTTCTGCATTGTCTCTTCACTGCATTCCATTCGGTTGTCAAAGTCCGCCTTCACCTTGAACAGTTCCTGGTATTCCTCATCAAGGTTATAGAGGAGATAGTAGAGATACGGCGTTCCCAAAAGCACCACCTTGACACCAAGCGGTATGGCCTCGGGTCTCAGCGTAGATGTTGAGATGAGACGGTACTGCTCCCATATATCCTCTATCTTTATCTCCCTGTTCCGTATCGCCCTTTTCAACGCGTCATAGGAAAACATATTCCGCAGGAGATCAAGCGCATTAATGACAAGATAGCCGCCGTTCGCCTTATGAAGGGCCCCCCCCTTTATCATCGAAAAATCAGTCGTGGCCACGCCGTACTGGAATTTGTATTCCAGTCTTCCGATCAGATTGAAAAAAGTCGGGTTGTTCTCGTAAATACACGGCGCTCCACTCGTATCGGCGTTATTGACAAGCACGTTAACCGTATATCTTGTAAAAGTAGGTTCCTGTTTCTGCAGCTTCATGAAAGGGAGCGGCGGACTCTGCTCTTCCTGCCCCTTGAAATCCTCAATATGCGCGAGAATATCTTCGGTAACATCAGAAAGATACGAGACTATTTTTTCGTTCTCTTTATACTTATTTTTCAATTCCTCCATATAGTGCCCGACAGCCGAAAGGGCGGCATCTTTTTCGAGCTTCGATAGCGATTCCTTTACTTTCTTTTCCGCCTCTCTTACTTCCCGCACAACGTCATTCAACTTTTCCTGGAGGAGCTTGCCTATCTCATCTACTTTTGCCTTGACGCCTTCTTCCAGCGCCTCGTACTCCTCTTCTGTAAGCGGGTCGCCGCTCTTTTTTACCGGCACGATCATAAGTCCGCTGACCGTTTTTCGCACGGAAAATCCCTTCTCCTGCGCCTCGTCCTCCAGCCTGGCAAAAAGATCCTTCTGCCTTTTCTGGAACTCTTCGAGAATCTTGTTTTTCTGCTTTTCGTATTCCTTTGATTCAAAGACTTTTGGAATTTCCACCTTCAGAATGTGTATCAGTTCTTCCATATCCTTATGAAAAATCGTTGCCGACCCGGGAGGCAACGATATCGCAAGGGGAATATCAGGGTCCTTGAAGTTATAGATATAACACCAGTCGGGCGGCACCGGTTCTTCAGAGGCTTTTTTTGCGAGAAGCGATTTGATGGTCGTCAATTTCCCCGTGCCGTTTTCACCGAGGATAAAGATATTAAATCCCTTGTTGTCCAGGTTGAGGCCGAAATCTATCGCGCGAAGCGCTCTGTCCTGTCCAATAATTTCGACAGCTTTGGCAAGGTCGTCGGTAGTATCGAAGTGAAACATTGACAGATCACAACTCTTGTAAAGCTCATCTGCAACGAGCGGTTTTGGCATTTCAGTCTCCCTTCGCGCCTTGAAATCTTCTGTTTATATTAGAAAAATTATAAGAAAAAACAACCAGATTTTCCAGATGCTTTCCGAATGCCTTTCTACTTTTTTCTTGCGGCAAGTTTGTTCAACGCGTTCAGATAGGCCTTGGCAGCGGCTATGATAATATTGGTATCCGCGCCCTGTCCGCGGACAGTCTTGCCGTCTTCCTCAAGCGTAACGGAAACCTCTCCGAGAGCGTCTGTTCCTCCCGTAATACCCTTCACCTCGAACCTCAGGAGGCTGCTCCTTGTTTCGGTGATGCCTGCTATAGCCCGGTATGTCGCGTCGACAGGCCCGTCTCCATGCTCCATCCTGTCGAAAACCTTGTCGCCCACCTTCAATTTTACCGTAGCCATCGGTTTCTGATTAATACCGCCTGAAGTCGACATGTCTACAAGGCTGTACATTTCATGCACT
This sequence comes from Nitrospirota bacterium, assembly GCA_029858145.1. Taxonomy (GTDB): domain Bacteria; phylum Nitrospirota; class Thermodesulfovibrionia; order Thermodesulfovibrionales; family UBA6898; genus JAOUFP01. The sequence continues at coordinate 4,369 of JAOUFP010000191.1, forward strand.
TTCGAAACCTCTTCGGACACCAGGGCTTCGATGTCTTCATCAAATATGTATTTCTTCTGGTCCGCAAGCTGCTTGAACTTCAGAAATGCTGTCTCTATTTCCTCCGGAGAAAGTTCGTATCCGAGTTCCCTGAGCCGTGACTTGAAGGCATGCCTTCCTGAATGCTTCCCGAGCACGAGCTCGGTCTTGTGGAGGCCTATGTCCTCCGGTTTCATGATCTCGTAGGTCATCTTCTCCTTCAGCAAACCATCCTGATGGATTCCGGATTCATGCGCGAACGCGTTTGCTCCCACAATGGCCTTATTGGGCTGAACCGGGATGCCTGTTATCCTTGTTATAAGCCTGCTGGTACGGATAATCTCCCTTGTGTTGATGTTTGTACCCGCATTGTAAAATTCCCTGCGGGTCTTCAAAGCCATGACGATCTCTTCCATGGAACAGTTGCCCGCGCGTTCGCCTATGCCGTTTACCGTGCATTCGACCTGTCCGGCGCCGTTTAAAACAGCGGCCAGGGAATTCGCGACCGAAAGCCCGAGATCATCATGGCAATGCACTGAAATCACGGCACTGTCTCCAATCCTCTCCTTAATGCGCCTGATCAGTTCAGCGAATTCTGACGGCGTTATATATCCGACAGTATCAGGTATGTTGACGGTGCCGGCCCCTGCCTCTATTACTGCTGATACAACCTCCAGGAGATACTGTGTATCCGTCCTTGTGGCGTCCATGGGAGAGAATTCAACATCGTCGACCAGACTTTTTGCAAAACTGACCATCTCCACAGATCTTTTCAGTGCCTCGTCACGGCTTATCCGGTACTGGTATTTCAGGTGTATGTCAGAGGTGGAGTGAAAAGTGTGAATACGTCTTTGAGGAGCGTCCTTTACCGCCTCCCACGCCCTCCTTATATCCTCTTCCCTGGCCCTCGCAAGCGCGGCGACAGTCGCGCCTTTCACCTCTGTTGCTATCCTTCTGACCGCGTCAAAATCACCCGGAGAGGCTATCGGAAATCCAGCCTCGATAATATCAACACCAAGCTTTACAAGCTGTCTTGCGACCTGCAGCTTTTCATCCACGTTCATTGAAGCCCCGGGAGACTGTTCTCCGTCACGGAGCGTTGTATCGAATATCTTTATTGTCCTCATTTTTTAACCTCTGCTGTCCGCATCCTCCGCCTTCTGTAATATAAATATATATTTTCCATAATGCCTTCGGCAAGATATATCACCGCGAAGACAAACAATGCAACCGCCGGATGTATAACAATAACAGCGATGACAAGCACAAAGGCAACCAGTATCCAGAAAGGTTTCCTCTGACTGAAATCGATCTCCTTGAGGCCATGGAACCTGAGGGTGCTGACCATAAGCAGCGCGAGTATCATTGTAAGAACGAGAGCGAATATATTTTTTTCGGGCGCCCCATCCCAGAATTCATAATAGAATATTACCAGTGATGCCAGCACCGAAGCTGCCCCCGGAATCGGCATACCGGTAAAAGCCTTTGATTCCGTTGATCCCATCTGCACATTGTACCGCGCAAGCCTGAGGGCGCCGCAGGCTGCAAAGAAAAAGGCGACAGCTATGCCTATTCTGCCGAACGGTGCTATAGACCACTTGTACATCATCACGGCAGGCGCCACGCCAAACGCTACCAGATCTGAGAGCGAATCAAGCTCTATGCCGAAACGCGTCGTGCTGTGCGTAAGCCGCGCGACCCAGCCGTCAAGTCCGTCGAATACATTGGCGATCATGATCGCCCATGCTGCGTGGAGATAATTTCCCTTTATCGCGGAGAGTATCGCATAGAAGCCGAAGA
>JAOUFP010000192.1 GCA_029858145.1 Nitrospirota bacterium
CAAGAGTTTGTTCTTTTTATTTATATCCCAATTATAGATGAATTCTAAACCGACACCCTGTTCCGGGAAAAACTCTGTGCGATTTTCCGGTACTTTACAGACATCAGTAGGGTCAGTAGGATCACAAATAAAATCAGACCCGTGATGAATGCCTCTCTCAACAAGTTTGTCTCTTTGATAATCGATCTGTTTAGCGGTAATTTTTGTATCCAAAGTCATTTTGTCGGACAGTTTTCCATGATGGCTTAATTCCAGATGAATGTTTCTGGAAGTATGAATGGATTTTTGATCTATTTTATCAGGGTAGTCGGTAGACTGTTGTGTCGTCCAGAAAGCGTAGACACTTTTTTCAGAAAATAAAGCTTTAAAGGTAAAATCCTTGTATCTGAGTTTCCCATAAATTTCGTAACTCGGATAGATCCAATTAAAATTAGCCTGTTGATCATTCCAGGGGACTGTTCCAAAATCATGAACATAGTTTTGGTAGCCATGACTTTTATCGCCAAACCCATCATTTTCAGCATAGGTAGCCGAGAACATATATTCACCATCGGAAAATGTTTTCCCGGAAAGAAGATTGTACTGACGAAGATCGTCTTCTGTGGACACATTAACATTTACAATGTTTCCATCTACATCTGCGCCATCTTTAGTGATAATGCTAATAATTCCTAATGAAGCATCTGATCCCCACATGGTAGAACCTGGTCCGGGGATTATTTCAACTCTTTTTACCATATCCAAACCAGGAAATTTATCTGCATTAAAAGCTCCACCTTTAGAAATACCATTTAAAGGAATACCGTCAAGAAGAAACAGGATTTTATCATTTGAGGTACTTCTAAGACCCCGAGTAGCTATAACAAAGGGCTGGTCTATTCTCGGATAAACATAAAATCCGGGGATAAATTTAACCAGTTCCAAAATAGTGCGTGCTCCGGTACGTTTAATATCTTCTGCCGTAAACACATAAATCGGAGATGGCGCATCAACGATTTTCTGTGGACGTTTGGAGGCTGAAATTACTTCCACCTTCATCAGTTCTTCCAGACTCATGGCCAAAAGAGTTTCAAGTGGCTTCTCCTCTGAGGTCTCGGCCGTAGAGGGGAAAACAAGAAAAACAATCAGACTGCTGCAAAACAAAAACGGCAGAATAGCTCTTACGGCAGATATAAAATGAAATAAAAAGGCTAGTATATGCATAATTGTTTTCGCCTTTTAAAGTTTCAACCCTCAGCTTATAGCATTCGCAGCTGCAGGACATTAAAAACAAAAAAGCGGACTTACCTTCAGATTGCTTCAATCCTTCGGCAGCCCGGCTGTCTTGAATCTGCGGATAAGACCCGTTGCTTTCAGCCCGTCCCTCACGGGACGTTGAGCTTTTTCGGTGATAAATCGATTACACTCTCTTATAGGTTAAAAATCAAATTAATTATTCTAATTAATTAATAAATAATTTAAAACAGTTGGCACAGTGAAAATACGAATTTTAGAGTAACGTGCACAAGTTAGCTTCGTTCGTTTATGGACAATAACTTCGTTTTTCACTTATGCCTGACGCGTTTATTTGCAGAAGAAACCTAGAGAATTCTGCTGTGTCCCGGGGATGTTTGTTACAAGGGGTTCTCCGCATCAACCAAAAACATTGAACGTTGTGAGTTTCTGTGAGCATTTGACGAGAGTTGAGTCGTCTCATTTTTGAAGAGTTGGAGGTGGCTCTCTCACCGTCTCCCAGCGCAGCAAGGGTGAGGGTTATCAGGCGTATTCAAAATTTCGGATGATCTATCTGCCCCGTGAACGATAGCGAGAAAGTGGGGACCATAGCGGCCACTGGTTGTGCAATGCAGGAACGGGGAGAAACAGGTTCAGAAGGCCGGAACCTGTGACGGGTGCAGGAAGCACTGTAAAGAGGTGATTACTGATCCTCCGCAGGAACTTCGGGAGAATAGTTAAATTCCTCTGTCGTGAATGCCTGAACGCTGAAAATAACCAAAGAAATGAATCCCCAGAGAAGACCGACAACGACGCCGGCGTCGATGATGCCACGCCATGGCTGATGAAGAAGGCGGACCATGACAATGAGAACGATGATAGCCGACGTTACCGAAAAGGAAGTGATCTTTCTTCTCCTGGACGCGTAAAAAAACCCCATGCAGAAAAACGGGGCGAGCAGGGCATGGAGTGCCCGGGGGTGGTTCTTCAGGTAAAGGGCCCGGGCTGCCACCCTCGGAGAAAACGCCTTCTGGAAGCCGCGGTAGCCTTCGGCAAAGGACATGAACAGGAGGACAAGGAAGAGGGAAACCCAGTGATACCAGGAAAAAGCATAGGAAAAGGAGTCGATTGCCACATGAGAAAGCCGGTAAACAGCGCTCCCCAGCAGCAATAAAACCCCTGTCAGTCCCCAGATCGCTCCAAATATTCCCATAGGTATCTCGATATTCCGCTCCATTATAGCAAATTATGCGCATGACATTTCGGGAAATGAAGCAGGCCCGGATAAATATGACAGGAGGGAAGGCAACGCAAGGAGATGAAATTCAGAACATGGATGCAATATAATGTATTCATGATCCAGTCAAAGCTGCTCGCGAGGGCGTTCTTCTTTATAAAGAGGTGGCTCGGAAAAAAGGCCTCCAAAATAGACCATAGCGAGGTCCTCAAGGATATCTATCTCGAATCCACGATCTCAACGTCTTATTTCCTGCTGCTGACTATCGCGAACCTGATCGCGCTGAGCGGGCTGATCACCAACAGCGCGCCGGCGATCATCGGCGCCATGCTCATTTCCCCCCTGATGTCCCCGATGCTCAGCATCGGCTTTGCCTTTATTACCGGCGACCAGTATGTATGGACAAAATCCCTGAAAAAAATAGTGCTGGGTGTGGCACTGACCATTGTTGCCGCGGCCTTTGCCACCTACCTTTCTCCCTTAAAGGATGTGACCAGTGAGATCCTCTCGAGGACAAGGCCGAACCTCTATGACCTCATCGTGGCCCTTCTCGCGGGAGCTGCCGGAGCCGCGGCCCTCTGTACGAAGAAAAACTATTTGACCATAGTGCCGGGCGTTGCGATCGCCACAGCGGTCATCCCTCCGCTCAGCGTCGCGGGCTTCGGCATCGGCATCTGGAATTTCCGTATTTTCGCGGGCGGCTTTTTCCTCTTTTTTACGAACTTTGTCGCGATCGTTATCGCGACCTGTCTGGTCTTTTTTCTTTATGGTTTCAGGCCCGTGATAATTGGAGAAGAGAGCCTGACGCAGCTTAAAAGAAGGGTCGGTTACCTCTCGGTTATACTCGTTCTGATATCCATCCCTCTTTTCTATACCCTTCATCAGTCCATCGCGGCGGTCAGATTGAGGGGCACGATAGAGTCGGTGCTGAAGAACAGCCTTAACCGGGAAGGTCAGTCCCGCCTCTCTACGTTCAGTTATCTGAAAAGGAAGGACGGAAAACTTGAAATCAACTCTACCGTCAACACGATAAGCTATATGAAAGAGAAAGAGGTTTCGGTTGTCGAAAAGAATCTCGAAGATGCCCTCAGGAAGGAGGTAAAACTCTACCTCGAACAGATACAGGTCCAGCCCGGAGGGCTGAAGGAGCCGAAGGTGAAGGCGTCTCTCGAGCCTGCAATCGCGCCGCCGAAGCCTCCGCAGGAGATCATCAAGAGTTCCCGGGAGGGGACCCTGGCGGTGATCCGCCAATCCGCAGAGAAGATCGAAAAGGTCATAGCCCCGTCAACGATAGCTGATTTCAATGTGGCCTTTCACGATAAATCCTTCAAAATCTCGATGATGATGAAGGTGAAACGGGACAAGCCGCTTTCCGAGGAAGAGATCCTCTGGCTGAGAAGAATTATCGCGACTGATCTGAATATCCCGGTGGACCTGACGGTTGAGACAGTGCCGTTTGTGCCCCTGATTATATTTGGAAAGGGGCAGACGGCGTTGACCCCGGAAATGAAACAGACCATCATGACTGTCAGGGACATCTCGGGAAAGAATGAGGATCTGAATCTCATGGTCGAAGCCTATACAGGGACGTACGATCTCAGAAAACATCTGATGAAACTGTCGGACGAGCGGGTGGCCGCGGTCAGGGATGTCCTCATCAGGGAATGCAATATCCGGCCTGAAAGGATAGAGACTGTGGTGCGCAGGAGCAAAAAAATCGAGGCGCCTGCCGTCAAAATCTCTGTCCTTAGCCCGGAAGGCGGCTGATGAACACGATATTCGATGATATTCTCCCAAGCGGCCCTTCCGGGAAGATACTCTCTTCACTTATCCTGTTGCTTTGCATTGTTCTTGCCGTTAGCCTTCTCAAAAGATACCTCCCCAGATATATAAAGGACAGGGATGTCCGGTATTATGCCCGAAAGTATATCTCTTTTTTCGGCTATACTGTTGGCTTCCTCATTCTTGCCTCTCTCTTCAGCGACCGTCTTGGCCGCCTCACGGTCATATTCGGGATTGCAGGCGCGGGGGGTTGCCTTTGCATTGCAGGAGGTGATCGCAAGCATAGCAGGATGGACTGCGGTTGCATTCAGCAGTTTCTATAAAATCGGCGACCGTGTCCAGTTGGGAGGCATCAAGGGCGACGTGATCGATAGCGGGATTTTGCGTACCACTATCATGGAATGCGGCGAATGGGTAAAGTCGGATCTTTACACAGGCAGAATTGTGAGGGTCGCCAACAGTTTCGTCTTCAAGGAGCCTGTCTACAACTATTCGGGAGACTTTCCCTTTCTCTGGGACGAGATAGCCATCCCCATAAAGCACGGATCTGACTCCGGACTGGCAAGGAAAATCCTTCAGGCCATTGCTGAAGAAACCGTTGGCGCATATGCTGCTTCCGCCAAGGAGTCATGGGGGAGGATGGTCTCTAAATACCGTATAGAGGACGCAAAAATTGATCCTGCGGTGACGCTTGTTGTTACGGATAACTGGCTTGAGTTCTCAGTCCGTTACGCTGTTGATTACAAAAATCGGCGTTCTACAAAAGACGCGCTTTTTACCGGGATACTTGAGGAATTTGCGAAATACCCTGACAAAATCGCGATTGCCTCTACGACGGTCCATCTTGTAGATGCGCCAACCCTTGACGTAAGGATCAGTGAACAATAGAGCAAAGCTGCTGCCAGCCGGAAAATGTTCTAATCAGGCCTGAAGGGGCGGTTCCCCCTATGAGCTTACCTTTATCAGTTTGCTCATGTCATGCCACAGGAGGTCTACCCTGTTTATCGCCGCGGAAAGATCCGTGTCGATCTCGCTCTTTGCCTTCCTGAGGGTCCCCTGGAGGTCTTCGACCGCCTTCCTGTTCTCGTCTGATGCCATGGTTCTTGCTTTTTCGAGCAGATCTGAAATGCTTTCGAGTTCATTCTTTGCATTCCCTATGTTTTTCGCAACGAGATCCACCTTCGCCTTCAGAACGTTCCCCCGTATCCCTGCCATCAATGCATTGAACAGGCTCTTCTGTATATTCGCCCGCGTCTCTTTCCCCAGTTTATCAAGGGCCTCCATCTGCTTTTTAATCGCGTCTGCAGACTCAGCCTTCTGCTTTTTTATCTCTTCACCGGCGGCGGACAGTCCTTTATTCAGGCTCTCCTCAGTTGAAGCAAGCTTTGCGGCAAGCGCGTTTATGGTCTTGATGATCTTCTGCGCGTCAGCGTCAGCCGGCAGATGGAAATCCTTTCTTGCCTCCTCTTCCTGTTTCACGAAAGCCTCTGTTTTTTGCAGCCTTTCGGATAAGTCCTTAACTTCCGTTCTGATGGCCGCTGTTTCCTTTTCGATCATTATGGGCAGACCGTAATACCCTGCTGCAACGACCCCGGCTATGATGACAACCACTGCCAAAAGTGTCTTCATGAAAACCTCCCTCTTTTATCAACTGTCATTTCTGCTTCTGCTTTACCGACTTCTCTCCCTTTGCGCGTGAGGCTTGTGCTGCTGATTTTCCTTCAAGCCTGGTTATCCGTGCCTCAAGGATTTTGATTTTTTTAATGGTCGCGCCGACTTTCTGGTCTTCCAGGGGGTTTCCGGGCTCCCCGCTCAGACCATAGACCCTTCCGCCGAGTTCGGCGATCTCTTTCTGCACCTTTGTCTTGAGTTCATAAATCTTATATTTGCGTTTTCCCTCTTCTGTCAGCTCCTCTGCCTTTTCCTTTACAACTGTTGCCCCTTCCCTTACCGC
>JAOUFP010000193.1 GCA_029858145.1 Nitrospirota bacterium
CCGTACGTGTTTGCGATTGTGAATAGTCTCAAAATGGATGCGAGAAGAAGAGGGGAGGACATAATAGACCTCGGGATGGGCAATCCTGATGGTGCTACTCCAAAGCATATTGTTGATAAACTGGTTGAGGCCGCCAGGAAGCCCAAGAATCACCGTTATTCCGCCTCAAAAGGCATAACGCAGCTCCGCATGGCTATCTGCGAATGGTACAAGAGGCGCTATGATGTCGATCTTGATCCTGAATCAGAGGCGGTTGTAACCATCGGCTCAAAGGAGGGTTTGTCCCATCTGGTGCTTGCCACGATCGTGCCCGGTGATGTCGTCCTGACCCCGACCCCCGCCTATCCCATCCATCCGTACAGCGTAATTATCGCGGGCGGCGAGGTCAGGACCGTACCGATCGGACCGGGAATAGATTTTTTCGAGGAGATAGAGAAGGCGTACAAGACAACATGGCCGAGACCGAAGATGCTGATAATGAACTTTCCGCATAATCCTACCACACAGGTGGTGGATGGCCTTGATTTTTTCAGGAAGGTGGTTGATTTCGCCAAGGAGAATAATATAATCGTCCTGCATGACCTCGCTTACGCGGATCTTGTTTTTGACGATTATAAGGCCCCGAGCTTTCTGCAGGTCCCCGGCGCAAAGGATGTCGGCGTCGAGTTCTATTCCCTGACAAAAAGTTATTCCATGGCGGGCTGGAGGGTGGGTTTCTGCGTGGGCAACAAAGAGCTTGTCGGCGCGCTGATCAAGATAAAGAGTTATCTGGATTACGGGATGTTCCAGCCGATTCAGATCGCGAGTGTTATAGCCCTCAGAGGTCCGCAGGAGTGTGTTGAAGATATGTGCAGGGTCTATGAGAGAAGAAGGAATGTACTGGTAAAGGGACTCAGGCAGGCAGGATGGATAATTGAGCCTCCGAAGGCCACCATGTTCGCCTGGGCCGAGATACCGGATAAATTCAAAAAAATGGGTTCGCTTGAATTCTGCAAGCTGCTGATAAAAGAGGGCGGCGTCGCGGTATCGCCCGGCATCGGTTTTGGAGAGGGCGGAGACAATTATGTGCGTTTTGCCCTGGTTGAGAATGAACACCGGATCAGGCAGGCGACAAAAGGAATAAAGAAGGTGCTGAGCAGATGATTAACGTTGGGATTATTGGTTTCGGCACGGTAGGGACTGGTACGGCACACATACTTATTCAGAACAGGAAGCTCATTCAGGACAGGACCGGCATTGATATAAATCTGAAGAAGATAGCTGATCTGGATATAAAAAGAGACAGGGGCATCAAGCTGCCCAAGGGCGTGTTGACGACTGACGCGGATTCCGTGATATCAGATCCGGATATTGATATCATTGTGGAACTCATCGGCGGGACCAAGGTCGCGAAAGACATCATTCTTAAGGCGATCAGAAATGGAAAACATGTGGTGACGGCGAACAAGGCTTTGCTCGCAACCCATGGCAGGGAGATCTTCAGGGCTGCCGCGAAAGCGAAGGTGAAGGTGGGATTTGAGGCATCTGTCGCAGGGGGAATTCCGATCATCAAGATCATCAGCGAAGGTCTTGTCGCGAACAGGATCAAGTCGATATACGGCATAATCAACGGAACGACTAATTATATTCTCTCGAAGATGTCTGATGAGAACGCGGAGTTTGCCGAGGTCCTGAAAGAGGCGCAGAAGCTGGGATATGCCGAGGCAGATCCCACCTACGATATCGAAGGGATAGATTCCGCCCACAAGCTCGCTATCCTCGCGTCGCTTGCCTACGGAACACAGTTCAGCCTGAAGGACGTTTACTGCGAGGGCATTTCCTGGATATCATCGATGGATATCGAGTTCGCACGTGAACTCGGATATAAGCTGAAGCTGCTTGCGATAACAAAGGAAACGAACGGGAAGATCGAACTGCGGGTGCACCCAACCATGGTTCCGGAGGAATTTCTCATTTCCAAGGTTGATGGTGTCTTCAATGCCGTGTATGTCGAAGGCGATGCCGTAGGTTCGACCCTGTATTACGGGCGGGGTGCCGGAGATATGCCCACCGGCAGCGCTGTTGTCAGTGACATAGCCGACATTTCCCGCGATATTGTCAGCAAAACTGTCGTCAGAAATCCATTCCTTTCCGGCAACGGAAATGGGAAAGAGCTGTTGAAGATGGATGATGTCAGATCCATGTATTTCTTCAGGTTCTCTGCTCTCGATAAGCCGGGCGTTCTTTCGAAAATATCCGGCATACTCGGGAAATACAACATAAGCATCGCGTCGGTGATACAGAAGGACAGAAGAGAAGGCAAGGCTGTTCCCTTAGTTGTTCTCACCCACAGCGCGAGAGAAAAAGATGTCCTCACAGCTGTTAAAGAGATTAACCGGTTGCCGGTAGTCGCGGGGAAGACCGTTTTCATAAGGGTTGAGGGGAAAGAGCAAGGCTGAAGAAACCTCTTTGGTTGCATCGGGGTTCCCCTGCCGCAATAAAGTGAGCGCCAAAAATATGGGTGAGGATACTATTGCATCAGAAATATACATTGTTTCCCCCGGCATGTAAGATATCATATGGCAGAAATAAGCCCGGATAAAAGGGTAGACATAAGGGGTCTCGTCTGCCCGTATACGTTTGTAAAGGCAAAGCTTGCGATAGAGTCCATGGAGACAGGCCAGATACTGGAGATTCTTCTTGATTATGACGAAGCGGCCAAAAGTATTCCAAAATCCATGGAGGCTCATGGACAGCAAGTCTTAAAAGTCGCAAAGATTAATGATACTGATTGGGTTTTGCTTATCAGAAAGGCGAAGGAATAGTGGATTTCACTGAAGACCAGATATTGCGGTACAGCAGGCATATTATTCTCCCTGAGGTAGGCGGGAAGGGGCAGGCAAAAATAGCTGGCGCGAGGGTTGTTATTGTCGGCGCGGGAGGACTTGGCTGCCCGGTGGGGTATTATCTTACCGCCGCCGGCGTGGGAACGCTCGCGCTCATCGACGACGATACCGTTGAATTGAGTAATTTGCAGCGGCAGATCGCCCACAGTGTAGATACGATAGGCATGCCGAAAGTGGAGTCCGCGAAAAAAACCTTTAATGCCCTGAACCCTGATGTCACCATCGTTCCGGTAAAGGTCAGAATTTCCAAGGATAACATCCTTGATCTGATCAGGGATTATGACATCGTGGTTGACGGCAGTGACAATTTTCCAACAAGGTATCTTATAAATGACGCCTGCGTCATGTCGGGCAAACCGCTTGTAAGCGGCGCGATTCTCAGGTTTGAAGGGCAGGTTACCACGCTGATTCCCGGAAGCGGACCCTGCTATAGATGCCTTTTCGAGGAACCGCCTCCGCCCGGCCTGGTGCCTTCCTGTCAGGAGGCAGGGGTTCTCGGAGTGCTTCCCGGAGTTATCGGAGGACTGCAGGCAGCAGAAGTATTAAAACTGATTCTCGGGAAGGGAGAGGTGCTGAAGGGAGAACTTCTTATCTATGACGCTCTGCGCACGACGTTCAGGAAAGTAAAAGTCCCGAAAAATCCTTCCTGCCCTGTTTGCGGTGAAAACCCGAGCATCAAAGAACTGATTGATTACAACGAGGGGTATTGCGCACCACAGTAGTTATGGTTCCCGATGAACCTGAAACAGCAATCGGGTGCAGTCAACGTTTGCCCGGAGGCTCGTTTTCTGCTGTTTTGAGCTTATTGTGCCGCAGTCGCGCGATTCACCCTTCGGGTTCGAACCCCGAAGGCTTTCGGGACTTGACACCTCATTTCGCTCATAACGGCGACGAAGACTCCCGAAACTGCTTAGGCCGACCGCATTCCGACTGCAGGCTCCTCAGGATACAAAGCCTTGGCTGATCAGTTAGTAATCTCCAGAGCGTTGCTGGAAAAGGTTCTGGCGCACTGCAAAGCCGAGTATCCTGACGAAGCATGCGGCCTGCTTGCCGGCAAAGCCAACAGAGCGGAGAAGTTATACACGATGACGAATGTCGAACCGTCAAGTGTAAGTTATATGATGGACCCCGGCGAGCAGTTTAAAGTGATGAAGGAGATGAGAGCAAACGGCGACAGAATGGTCGCCATATATCATTCACATCCTCATTCTCCTGCGTATCCGTCTCCAAAAGACGTGTCTCTCGCCTTTTACTCTGATTCGTTTTACCTTATCGTAGGACTTTCCAAAGGAGAAGAGCCCGTAACAAGAGCCTTTGAAATAGTTGACGGTGTTGTGAGAGAAATCCGCATAGAGTGTTCTATTGACGCTTCATCGGGGGATGGATTAGAATAATTTTAATGGCAGTATGCCGGAAAACACTAACAAAAATATAGTATGAAGCAAGACCTTTGTTCCGATGCCTGTGGCAGCTGTTATGACTTCGGGATAAAGGTTTTTTGCATGAAGGGAATGTAAGGAGGACGGTATGAATATTATGAAGACAGCATTGCTGATGGTGATGCTTACATTGCTTCTTGTCTGGGGCGGGGCTGCATTGGGTGGCAGGCAGGGGATGACGTTTGCCCTGATGATAGCCTTTTTTATGAATTTCATCTCCTATTTTTTCAGTGACAAGATCGTATTGAAGATGTACAGGGCACGGGAGGCGGGCGAAGCAGAAGCCCCGGTGCTGTACAGAATTGTAAGAAGACTTTCGCAGAAGGCCGGGATGCCCATGCCGAAGGTATATATTATTCCTGATATGTCGCCGAACGCGTTTGCTACCGGGAGAAGTCCCCGGCACGCTGCGGTTGCGGCAACAGAAGGCATCATGCAGATTCTCACCGAGGAAGAACTCGCCGGCGTCATGGCGCATGAGCTTGCGCATGTCCGTCACAGGGATATCCTTATCGGCACTATCGCGGCGACGATTGCGGGAGCAATCAGTTACCTTGCGCAGATGGCACAATGGGCCATGATTTTTGGCGGCAGGCACGATGACGACGAGGGCGGCAATCCCATCGCCGCGATTGTCATGATGATTGTTGCTCCCATAGCGGCAATGCTGATACAGATGGCAATTTCAAGGTCGAGGGAATACGCTGCTGACCAGGGCGGCGCGAGACTTCACGGAAATCCCCTTGCGCTCGCGAATGCGCTGCGCAAGCTGCATAAGGGGACACAGCTGATCCCTACTCATTCGGCTCCGGCTACTTCACACATGCTTATCGTAAGTCCGTTCAGCGGGGGGGCGATGATGAAGCTGTTCAGCACGCATCCGCCGATTGAAGAGAGGATAGCCAGGCTTGAATCAATGAGACTGTAATACTGCAGCATGGCTGAAGGGGGCAGTGACGGAACCTGCCTCCTTCAGAATTTATTTCGGCTTCACTGAGACTGCAGATTCAGTCTCTCCCCCAAGATTTTCATAACCTCTTTATGCCATCCCTCAGGACCGGCCCCGGTGCCTCTCACAATGCCCGGAATATCGAGGCGCCGGTCATAACTGCCGTCAGGCTTCTGGACAATGACGGGATAATCAACGGCCTTCAGCATCGGGAGATCATTCAAGCTGTCTCCTATGGCTACAGTAAAGATATTTCCGTATCGCCTTCTGTAGAGGTCTGATAAAATCCTGACCGCCTTTCCCTTATCGCTGTTGCCGAGGATATGATGAAATCTCCCCTGGGTGGAGGTAAATCCCATAGACGTTATCCGGGTGAGGATGCGCTGCTCATCTCCGTCAAGAATAAAGGGTTCATCAAAATCTCGCATCTTCGCCATCTTTGCTTCTGACAGGGTCAACGATGTAAGCTGAGCGATTTCCTCCGGACTCATGTCGCCGAAGCCCCTGATATGAAATCCCTCTTTCTTCAAGGTCTCTATCGCCTTTCTCAGGTCCGGATACGATGCGCCGAGAGTAATCATGCGATAATCATTTCCTGCGGATATCTTCACACCCGGGATCTCTATCTTAAATGGAAAATAAGCTTCGGGGATGAAAATCCCTCCTCCGTTTTCAGAGATGAAAGGATGCTCGTTCTTCAGTTTTTTCCTGTAATGGTCAATTTCCGCCTTTGTCTTGCTGGAACAAAGTATGAGGGGAATACTGTGTTTGCGCGAGAGTTCGAGTGCAGGAACAGCTGTTTCGAATGAGTAGGAAGAAGCGTCCAGCAGTGTGCCGTCCAGATCCGTGAATATTATTGTCTTTTCAGGTTTCATAAAGAATCAGATTTCAATGAGC
>JAOUFP010000194.1 GCA_029858145.1 Nitrospirota bacterium
AATGTCGCCTGTGATGGTGACTCCCGAGGCAGGATGCGGCTGATGCCCGGTCATCCCTGTAGTCCTGTTGTCGAGGATGACGACCGTGGTGAACCCGCGGTTGAAAACGATATCCATCAAGCCGGTGATGCCCGAGTGAAAGAAGGTCGAATCGCCTATCACCGCCACTATTTTGCCGAGGCTGTCTTTCCCGAGCGCCTTTTCCATACCGAAGGCGTTGCCAATGCCGGCTCCCATGCAGACGCAGGAATCCATGGCAGAGAGCGGTTTCAGGGCAGCGAGGGTATAGCACCCTATGTCTCCTGCAACAAAGAGTCCGAGTTTTGATATGGCGTGAAACATCCCCCTGTGTGGACATCCGGGACACAGATTCGGCGGACGGAGAGGGATCGTCACGGGCTCGAAGGTGCCCCCGGGTTTTTCCCCTGTCACCGCCTCCCGTATAATTTTAGGGGTTAACTCGCCTATGGCGGGTATGAGTTCCTTGCCCCTGCATCGTAACCCCATCGCCTTTACCTGCAGTTCTATGAAGGGATCGAGTTCTTCGACGATCAGCACCTCGCCGACCTGCCCGGCAAAGCTCTTTATCATCCTCTCCGGGAGTGGGTAGACCATGCCGAGTTTGAGGACAGAAGCCTCGGGGAAGGCCTCTTTTACATAAAGGTAAGAGACACCGGAGGTTATGAAGCCTCTCTTCCTGTCACCCCATTCCACCCTGTTTTCGGAAAAGGATTCGGAGAATTCTTTTAATTTCTCCATCCGCTTCGCGACTTCGATCCTTCTTCTTCTCGCGTTCGCCGGCAGCATGACAAATTTTTCGGGCATTTTCTCTATGCCGGCTGACGCCGCCGATACCTGCTTCTTTCCCGGAGAGACGATCCCTTTTACATGGGACATCCTCGTTGAACTCTTCAGCAGCACCGGGGCATCGAATTCTTCGCTCACACGGTATGCTGTCTTGATGAACTCTTTCGCTTCAGCGGCGTTGGATGGCTCGAGCACCGGGAGCTTCGCGGCCGACGCGTAATTTCTGCTGTCCTGCTCGTTCTGGGAGCTGTGCATGTCAGGGTCGTCTGCCACAATGATCACGAGCCCTCCTCTGACACCTGTGTAGGAGGACGTGAAGAGAGGGTCGGCCGCGACGTTCAGACCGACGTGTTTCATTGCCGCAAGGGCCCTGACCCCTGCGAACGAAGCGCCCAGTGCAATTTCAAGAGCGACTTTTTCATTGGGAGACCATTCAGCATAGATGCCTTCGTATTTGCATATGTTTTCGAGAATTTCGGTCGATGGAGTGCCGGGATAGGCCGAAGCGACTTTCACCCCGGCCTCGAACGCTCCGAGTGCAATCGCCTCATTTCCGGAAAGAAGCATTTTTTCTTCGGAATCTGTCTTTATTTTCACAGTAGTTCCCTTACGAGTAAAGTTTTAAACTGGTCACCCGGTTATTTTCAGCTCCGTTTCTACATTCGCAAAATGCGTGACTGCAGCGGCATATTAATAACAATGATGCCACGGCCTTTTGAAGAATTGCAAAAATCCTCACATAAAAGACAAGAACGGGACATGAAACCAGCTCTTTTCACAGACTCCTTTCTGGAACGAGTTTATCATCTATGCATATTGTCAATGAAACGCTGAACCTTGGCGGTCCTATCCCGGGATACTGGACAAACCTCAACCTCTTCAAATTCGGCTTAAACATGAGTTTCTCGCCGGCGACCTCGCTTGCCCTTTCCTGTCAGTACCTGACTGCCCCCGAAAAAACCGAGGGCCTGAACCCGTCAATGTTCTCTCACAGCGGAAAGACAAGAGGACACCTCCCTACGGCGATTCTGACGCACAAATTTTCGAATAACCTCGATGCCATGGCACAGCTTGAGTATTCCATCCCTTGTCGGCAATTATATACCCCTTGTGGACGAAATAGATGCAGGAGAAGTGGCTGTGCTTGCAGGTGATTGCATATATCAGGAAAAGCTGCTCCTCATCTGAAAGCTGTTGGATGTCAGGGTCATTGTGAAAGTTTTCGTGAATTACCTTATACGCCATACGCCTCCCGTGGTGACTGCATGTGTATGCATTTTGACTGCAAAAAAGTCTGTTTTGACCGATTTTGACTACTTTAGGCAGGAATGAAAAAAGGGTTCTCAGAGCTGTAACCCCTTGAAAACCCTTGTTTTTTACTGGTGAGCCGTGCAGGATTCGAACCTGCGACCCGCTGATTAAGAGTCAGCTGCTCTACCAACTGAGCTAACGGCCCGTCTAAAAAGTGTGTTCAATGAACAGTGAATAGTAAAACAAAATACATCCACTTAAAGCAATCTTTTTTGCTGCTCACTTGCGGATAAAACTAAATTTCTGTCAATTTTGCGCGGCATAAATTAACTTGGCGCGCCTGAGAGGATTCGAACCTCCGACCCTCGGCTCCGGAGGCCGATGCTCTAATCCACTGAGCTACAGGCGCAGAAGATTTTCAGTCTTTTGATCGCAGAATTTTAAAAAATCAACCTGATCGAAATTTCTGAAATCTGCCAAAAGTATTGGGGTGAGCGAGGGGACTCGAACCCCCAACAACTGGAACCACAATCCAGTGCTCTAACCATTGAACTACGCTCACCATATAAACGAAAGACTACTCTATAGTAAAACAGAATCTTCGTTTTTCAGTCAAGAAAATCTGCCCGCTGCTTTTGCAAATGGCGCGCCTGAAGGGATTCGAACCCCTGGCCCACTGCTTAGAAGGCAGTTGCTCTATCCAACTGAGCTACAGGCGCAATGTAAAACAGAAAAAATGTGAGAGTTAATTATAAGAGGTTAACGGAAATTGTGTCAAGAATATTGACTGTAATACAATTATCTGGTTTACTAACAGATAGCGATTCATCTGTTCAGTGGGCGGTTAGCTCAGTTGGGAGAGCGCCACGTTCGCAACGTGGAAGTCGGGGGTTCGAATCCCCTACCGTCCACCATTTTCCCCTTTGTAATGCATTACAGAGCCTGAAGTCATTCTTTATGCTGATAAATTATTGACTTCATACCTTCTCTGCGCTGGATGATTTCCGCCTGTTCCACGGCACCGGTTTTGTCATGGAATCTGCCTACCATAACTCTGAAAAATATCTTTTTGTTCTTATTCACATATCTTTGAACAAACGCATCGTAACCTTTTTCCTTCAACTTTTCAGACAATGAAGCCGCGTTCTTTTCGTTTCTGAAAAAACCAACCTGAACCGAGTAATTGCCTTTTTCGCCGGCATTTGATACAGGCGGTTCTTCCGGCGGTGCAATTTGCTGCAGCTCGGGAGTCGCGGGGACAGGTGCTTCCAGTGTGCCAACTCCAATGGCTTTCAACCCTTCCTTGCGAAGAACCATTGCTGCATATTCCACAGCCTCGGTTTTGTCATGAAATCTGCCTATCAAAACCCTGAAGAATATCTTACCGTCCGCGTTCATCTGTTTTTGAACAAACGCATCGTATCCTTTCTTTTTCAGCTCTTCAGACAATTCGTTCGCACTCCCTTCACTTTCAAAAAAACCGGCCTGAACCGAGTAGGTTCCGCCTCCGGTTTTAACCTCGTCAGACTGATCCTGCGGGGCTGGCCCCTCCTGTGCAACAGGTGGTATGCCTTCGGTTTCAGCCTCCTGGAGCGCACCCGGTGAAGGACCTTCTCGTGTTTTGTCCCCGTTCCGCATTTCATTTGTTTCGCACGGCTTCCCCACAATCTCGGCCAATCTCTTTTTTGCCAGGGAACTCCCGATTGATTGAGGAAAGTAAAAGATTACGATATTGTATCCCTTTCTGGCCTCGTCCTTATCCCCTAAATGGAATTTTGCTTCTGAAAACATGAGCATCCCGACCGGGCTCTTCAGTTCCCTTGTAACAATAAAACGTCTGATCGCCGGTGCATACAGCTTCATGAGTTTTTCCCACTCCGCATTCGAGTAATAGACCTCCCCGAGGATATCGTCTATCAGATTCCTTTCGTTTGACTCGGGATACCGGCTGACGAATTCACTGTGAAGCAACTCTGCCTTGTGCATCTCCGGGGGGGCATACTCCCTGAGATAGAACAACATCAGTTTCCTGTAGCACTCAGGCGCAAGCAGAGAGTCGGGATATTTCCTTATGATGTCGAGATAAGCTGCTTCTATGCGGGTACGCATTTTCTCCCGGTCGGAGCCCTCGCTCAATCGGGAAATCTCATGGAGCTCATCGAGGGCTCTCTCGCTCTGTTCCCTTGCGCTCATCCTGCTGCCGCTTACGGATTGCTTTTCAGGGGTGACGCACGAAATCACTGAAAGGCAGATAAAAAGAGGGCAAAGGAACCACATATTGCGGGGGTTGAACATTTTTTAATGATAGTCCAGTATGTGCCGGGTGTCAAGAAAGCGGCTTGTCAATTACCGGTGGAAATTTATCCTCCAAAGCCGGACGCTGCCATCACTCTTTTCCGGTAAGATTCGGCATAATCAGCCTGTTTAATTTCAATTTAACGCCGTAAGTTCCAGCGGCCTGCTTTTTCTGTTTAGCCTGTTTTTCAGCGTCCTGAAGAGCATCGACAAGCTTCAGTATTTCCGTAAAGTCTCTCTCCGTGTCCATTGAGAAGAACAGTTTCATCCTCAATTTTCTCTGTGGATCAATGACAAAAACGCCCTTGACCGAACTTGTTTCATCGGAACTGTCAAGGCCGTAACTTTTTGCGACCTTGCTCCCCGCGTCATCGATAATCGCAAGACTGTGTTTTACCACATATTTGTCAAGAAAGTTATTCTCTGAAGTTGTATCCGGGGAGAGATTGCTCCCTATCGCGACCGCTTTTATCTTGCGTTTGCACAGAACATATTTTATAGTCCGTGTTTTAAAAATGGGAAGCAAATCATCGGGATGGGAGAAGAGTATTGTCCAACTGCCTTTAAGTTTTTCCAGGCCGAAACCATCTTCTTTTTTATCTGTCTTGAAGAACGGGGCGGGTTCTCCAAGCACCGGCCCTTTTCTGTTCTCAAGCATATCGTCCATAGTATCGTCCTCTTTTCCAATTTTCAAATTGGGGCTTTCTGCTGCAGGTTCTGTGTCAGAGTTTAGACCATCTCTTTGCGGCACCTCCGAAGCCTTATCATGTTCTGAGGTTCCAGGTACGATTATATCTCAATGAATAAAATTTGCAAGTCATATGCCACTCAGTTGAAATAATGCTTTTCCTTATGGGGAAGCATATCTGCGGTCAATTTATAGATAAATATATTTGTAAATGACGCACAAAATATCCCTTTTTCAAGCAATTCGGCTGGTGAGCGCATCCTGTCGGACACCTCCGCGGAATAATCTTCATTTCATACGCACTGTGTGGAGCAAATCAACCTGCATCCATTGGAACCACTCATCCGGCTAAAGACAATTTCTGTTTCCATGGGATACATCGATTTTTACGTGAAGCAGTTACACACCGTGCGCTTTTTATTAATCATGTCCTTCTCGCGGTATTCTCTGTCGCCCTGCCTCCTTCATTACAGGCACCGTGACAGTAAGCTGCAATCCCTCGCGCACATTCCCGCATTTCGTTTCCTTTCTGAGGGATTGCTCTTCCCGCTGAGCGGATAGGCAGTCTGCTTGCGAATTTTTGTGCAGCCAACAACAGTATCCCTCAGGGCAGGAAGGGACAAGGGGCTTCCGGGGGGTGGAAGCCCCTTGGATAAGGAGAGCTTTATAATTCTTTAAGACGGGACTTCCTTAAAAATGCGGGCAGATCAACCGCATCCTCATAGTTGAAAATATCCCTCGGCATGGAGCCTGGTTCAAATGCATAATTGACGCTTTTCGAGAGCACCCGCTCAGACGCCTTCACGGCTACGGGTTCCTTCATCGGCGTCCATTTCCTGATCTGGGGAAGCTCGACCTTCTCTTTCCGTTCTTCAAAGCCCGTTGCTATGACCGTCACCCTGACTTCGTCGTCGACATCGGGGTCTATAACCGCTCCGAATATTACATTCACATCCTCATGTGCAGAATCGAAGATGAGTGATGTAGCTGCCTGCACCTCGCTTAATGAGAGTTCGAGCCCGCCGGTGATGTTGATCAGAATCCCTTTTGCCCCTTCAATGGAAGAGTCTTCGAGGATCGGATTTGATATCGCTTTCTTCGCTGCCTCGAAAGCACCTCCTT